>JBPCUV010000127.1:0-7720 GCA_051010975.1 Desulfocapsaceae bacterium | reverse complement strand
ATGTCCGGGATGATCCGGAAGTCAGAAGACCTGCCTTGGGAAGCAGTCTGCACAATCCCCGCGGATCAGGGATTGAGCGGCACCCGTCTGAGGTGACAGGGCCCCCAGACCAATTATGGTCCGGGGGCTTTTTTTATTGCCCCCGGCCTCCCTACAATTGAAGGAGGCAGTCATGCAGAACGCCGAAATTGCATTTGCGAAAAATGATCTACTCACCACCAGAGACTGGGATACCTTCCAGGTGATCCTGAGAAAGTGTCTGCGATTCAGAAAACCGGTCAAGAAACAGCCAACCAAAAACAAATCCTGATTTGGCAGCCTCATTTACAGTAATCCACTCGCCGGCTCCGGTCGCCGGGTGGATTAGGTTCAGAATGTTAGGGCCTGCCTGGATTTTTGCAATCGATTAATTAAAATAGACTGAACATCCTATATGATACCAACCAGGACCGGATCAGATGCCCAACGAATATTCAGTACAACTACACGACTTCATTACCGATAAGATAAGATCAGCCGATCAGCGCCTGGCTGATGCAAAAAACAAGAATGACGAGAAAATGCAGTCTTACTGGGGCGGACAGCTCGAAGAATTATCCTGGCTGCGTGCCTACCTCAAAGCCCATGTTGACCTGAAAAATTTTGTCTATTATCAATAGGGCACCTGAAAAATCTAAAAATTAATAACAACACAATCTTTTTTCATCATGTCCTATACCTACCTGCTAAAACTCTATGACGCTTTGTCAGCAAGAATCTCTGACATCGATAGAGCCATCAAAGATGACCCAGCTCTTTCCACCACTGCGCAACAGCACCTTGCCGGTCGCCGGGACTGCCTTGAGTCCATAAATCAATTTTTGGAGGACCACTATGATCACAAACTTCCCCGTCGATTGCAGCGTCAGCCAAAACAGGCGAGGTAATTCTCTCTCATGACCATGAACTTTCTGATATACGGTGCCGGGGCGCTCGGGCAGGCTCTTGGCTGTATGCTGGCCAGCGACGGCAGCCAGGTTACGCTGGTATTGCGGGAACGATTCGTCGAAGGGATCAAGTCCCACGGTCTGTCCGTGACCGGTATTTTCGGCGACTATCAAGTCGCTGCCGATGCCCTCCATCTGACCACATCGATCACTAACACAGAGGGTAGTCACTACGACGCCATTCTGCTCGCCACCAAATCATACGACACAAGATCGGCGGCAGAGGACCTGGCCACCCTTCGAAATTGTGACTGCCCGGTGGTATCGATGCAGAACGGATGCGGCAACATCGAGCAGCTGATTGAACTATTCGGGCCCGAACGGAGCTTCGGTGCCAGTGTCATAACCGGATTCGAGATAACCCGGCCGGCCCAGGTAACGATTACCGTATCGGCAGACGATATTCACCTCGGCTCAGCTATCGGCGGTACGATCCCCAAGCAGGCAATCTCGATAGCGAAAAAAATTGCCCGGGCCGGTTTGCCCTGCATTGCCGTTGAGGATATCCACCAGGCCCTTTTCGTCAAACTTCTCTATAATTGCGCCCTGAACCCGCTAGGTGCCGTTCTGGGGGCAAACTACGGCACTCTGGGCGATGTCCCGGAGACCAGAACCATCATGGATGCAATAGTAGATGAGACCTTCGCCGTCGTCAGCGCCATGGGCGCCAAACTGCCCTGGCAGGCCCCGGAACAGTACAAGACGTTCTTCTATGAGAACCTGCTACCGGCAACCTACGATCATCGGCCCTCGATGCTTCAGGATCTGGAGCAGGGCAAGCCCACCGAAGTCGAAGGTCTGGTCGGCTACGTCTCCATGCATGGCACCAGCCACAATATCGAAACACCCTATTGCGATCTGCTTCGATCGCTGATCCGCTTCAAGGAGCGGCAAGCGGGATCGCGCTAGTTTGGCATTCTCAAAGAGGATGCAAAAAGCTTTCTATATATAATAGTCAAATTGGAAATCGGCTATTTCATCTGGACATCGGTGGCGGCACCATCTCCCACAGCAAACAAACTCGGACATCGAAGATGTCACTGCGTCTCGGCTTGATGGCAAAGGTTTCAGTTTCCACCCCGGCCGGATCGTATGACTCAGCGAGTTCCTCCAGGGTCCGAGCCTGCTCGTTTTCGAGTTCTTCCAGGTTCTGTTCGAGCTGAGCGGCCAGTTCTTCGGCTCTTCTCACATCATCTTTTTCCTTGCCGATTCTCCCGGCTTTTCTGATACCGCTGGCCGTCCTCGTCATCGTTGTAGAAGACACCGCTTTGCGGCCGAGAAAGGCGCCGAGCACCGCCGTTCCAAAGCTGAGGATGGTATCGGTGGTTTTTGCTGAGACATCACCTTTTTCTTTTTCAAGTTTGGCATAGGCACTGTCCAACTTCTTTTCGAGCCGCTCCTTCTTGATCTGGAATTTGTCTATCAGCTTCTCGACCGCTGTTTCTTTGTCCTCACGCAGGCGATCGGAGATACGAACCTGAAACTCGGCCGCCGTCTCCGCCGGTTTCGACTCCATTTTCAGAGAAGGTGCCCGTAAAAGCTTGAGCCGCTGGGTCTGGTAGAGGTAGTTAGAGAGCTCCTTCTCCCAACCTTTGAAATTTTTCAGGGATGAGAAACTCTGAGGCAGTGCGTAAAAACTGCTTCCCTCAGGCGCCCTTTCCGGGCATGAATCGAGTTCGATCTCCAAGTGCTCCGCCTCTTTCCAATCCGGTGAATCAAATGATTGGTCGAGGTAGAAGCGAACATTAATTTGCGTTAGCTCGTCGATATTTCGAGAGGCGTTGTAAAAACGCACCGATGCACTCCCCGCCAGCCATGGTTCGAACCCAATCTTTTCACTGTAGATATTTAACAGGTGGTAGCGCTGTTCGACCCCTTCACCCAGGATCGGCGGACTTGATTGCAGAGATGAGGTGGTTTCGGCTGTGGTAGGTTCCTCTACTGTCTCTTCTACCAGAGCAGGTCGATCTGCCATGAGCCGGTCGATATCCTGCAGACTGATCGGTCCTTTCAGGTAGGACATGACCCACCGGGTTTCAAACATCAGCGGCTCATCAAGATGAGCAGAGGTGAGCAGAAACTGCCTCCCTTTCATGTCGGAGAGCAAGTCCCTCACCAGGGAGCGGTTAAGAGCGCCGTCGCTGGCGCCAACGATGCCTTCGAGGACCCGGTCCTGATCCTGGGTCGTCTGCAGCCGGCCGACGAACCAGGTGCCGATGTTGGATAACCCTTTGTAATCGAGATCCACCGGATTCTGGGTGGCAAGCACCACACCGATACCATAGGCCCGGGCCTGCTTGAGCAGCAGGAGCATCGGCTTTTTCGACGGCGGATTGCCGGTGGGAGGAAAGTAACCGAAAATTTCGTCCATGTAGAGCAACGCCTTCAGCGATGACGTACCCTGTTGTCGCCTCATCCAGCCGATCATCGCATTGAGCAGCAAGGTGACAAAAAACATCCGCTCTGTCTCGCTGAGATGAGCTATCGAAAAGATAGCCGTATTCGGTCTGCCGTTTTCGCCGTAGAGGATCTTCTGAATATCGAGCGGTTGCCCCTGCAGCCATGAACCGAAGGAGGGGCTGGCGATGACGTTGTTGAGCAGCATGGCCAACTTCATTCTATCGGCCTGGGGAAAGAAACTGGTGAGACCGAAGACGCCTACTTTTTTAAATGGGGGATTGACGATCGCGCCGATCAGTGTCTCCAGTGTAAGATCCTCACCATTTCTCCAGTGGTGCAGAAGAATCGAGGAAATCAGGATATGCTCCCTGCTGGTGAGCGGATCTCCATCGATGTTAACAAGCGAAAGCAGGCTGGTGGCGGTAGAGCCAACCAGGGCATTAAGACTGTCCTGATCCTGCAGAACATCCTCGGCCGGGGCCGAAAAACTCGCCATGATCGAGACCGGCACGCCGGCGCTGGATCCGGGCGTATAGACGGTGAGAGTCGTTTTTGCCCGCAGATTCTCGACTCGCTCACTCCCCTGTCCCCAGGAAGCAAGGCCCTGGCGCCAGTTCGATGCCGTTTTCTCCGCCATCTGTGCCATTGTTAAATTTTTCCTTGAAGCCTCCGCCGGATCGATCCAGGGTTCGAAATCTGCCGGTTTCATATCGGGAAAAGTGAGCAAAAGGTTGGCCATATCGCCTTTCGGATCGATGATGATCGACGGCACGTCATCCATGATGGCCTCCTCGATCAACCCTATCCCCAGACCCGTTTTACCGCTTCCGGTCATGCCGATGATGGCGCCGTGGGTGGTCAGGTTTTTACTTTTGTAGAGTAAAGGCAACCCGGCCTGAGCCTGATCTGCTATCGGCAATTCCCTTCCCAGGTAGAACAGCCCCAGTTTTTCATACGCTAGATTGGCTTCCACAAAACACCTCGCTGGCTGATAGTTGAAGGTAGTGAGGGCTCGGTATCGATCATGTTTCTCGTCCCCTCCTCCGTTGCGTACATTCACTTCCTAACATAATGATTTCACTCACGACGGTTTTGTCAACCGGTTTCAGTATACAGAGCTCCATCTTTGTTTTTGCCCGGTCAGTCCACAGTGTTTATAGTTTGCCGAGATTTTTTAATTGAATCTCCTCCTGTTAAATAGATAATCGGTCGATCACCGCCTACAAATGACATATTTACGCTGCCAGTGCGCAGGACCACGATGACAAAACATCCAGGTTTGGCAGATCAGAAAGGTTTTTCCAGAAGAAGGCTGCTGCAGCTAGCTGCAGTCAGTGGTGCGGTGGGAGTTATCGGTTATCTGGGGGTACGGCCGTCGAGCAGGCTCAAGGCGGTGCGGCACAGTCAGCCGATGATGGGAACGATTGTCAATCTGGTGGTCTGCGGCACAGATGAAGACATCTGCCGGCAAGGCATAGATGAATGCATCAAG
Organism: Desulfocapsaceae bacterium; assembly: GCA_051010975.1. Classification (GTDB taxonomy): domain Bacteria; phylum Desulfobacterota; class Desulfobulbia; order Desulfobulbales; family Desulfocapsaceae; genus JABDQA01. The sequence goes on along the minus strand of JBPCUV010000127.1, from coordinate 2,842 downwards.
CGAATGGAAGCGCTGTCCCAAATGATGAGCACCTACGTGCCTGACAGTCCACTGTCGGAGTTGAACCGCACCGGCATCCTCAATAACGCGCCAATAGAACTTGTCGAGGTATTTAAACTCGCCATCGAACTCAGCACCCTGACCAACGGAGCGTTCGACCCTACCGTCCTGCCTCTTGTGGGACTTTTTAAGCAACTCAAGAAAACCGGTACATTGCCGGAAGAACAAAAAGTAAAAGAAATTTTGCAACTGGTCGACTACCGACATATTGTTGTTGAGAACACTACTACGGTGCGGTACTCCAAACCCGGGATATCCACTACCCTTGACGCGGTAGCCAAAGGATATATTGTCGATCAGGGGATTGAAGTCCTGCAGCGCTTGGAGTTGAACAATGCCTTTGTCGAAGCCGGCGGCGACCTCATGGCAGTTGGCTATCGATACGACGGCAAACCATGGAAAATAGGTATCAGGAACCCGCGGAGCGACGATCTGAAAAAGATGACCACCATTGAGATGAGCGACCGGGCCATCGCCACGTCAGGCGATTACATGCAGTATTTCACCGAAGACAAGAAAATCCATCACATCATCGACCCCCGTACCGGATTCTCCCCCGTTCGCACCGCGTCAAGCTCCATTCTTGCCCCCACCGTTGCCAGGGCGGACGGTCTCGCCACCGCCACCATGGTCCTCGATCCGCAAGAATCCATCGCCCTGTTGGAAGCACTGCCGGATTGCGAAGGATACTTAATCGACAAGGAACTGAACAGATATCAGACAAAGGGGTTCTTCAGCTGAAATGAGAAGGATAACCATAGATAAAGGTCTCGACCTGCCTATTGACGGATCGCCTGAACCGTCGATTTCCCAAGGCGCACCCGTGGAGCATGTAGCCCTGATCGGTGACGACTATATCGGCATGAAGCCGACCATGCTGGTAGCGGAAGGCGATCAGGTAGCCTGCGGGCAACAGCTGTTCTCTGACAAAAAGAACAAAGGAGTAATCTTCACCACTCCCGTCGGCGGCGAGGTCATGGCCGTCAATCGCGGGGCGAAACGCAAGTTTGAATCACTGGTCATCCGGGTGACTGAAAGTGATAGTTTGAGCTTCTGCGACCCTGAGACAGATCCCACCACTATGGGACCGGAAGGGCTGCGCAGCCTGCTTATCAACTCGGGTCTCTGGACCTCTTTTAGAACAAGGCCATACGGCAAGATCCCTCAAGTGGAAAGCGAGCCGGCCGCCATCTTTATCACAGCCATGGACAGCGCCCCGCTGGGGCCCGACATGAAGACCATCATCGACCATAGAAAAGATGATTTTCATCTCGGTATAAAGGCGCTCGCCGCACTGGTCACCACCCCCATTTACATCTGTCAGGCAGGGGATCTCACCGATCTTGATAACATTGCCGGAAATATCGAGCAGGTCGCCTTCGAAGGCCCCCATCCTTCCGGGCTGCCTTCCACCCACATTCACTTCCTCGATCCGGTACATGAAAGCAAGACGGTCTGGCACATAGGTGCCCAGGACGTATGCGGTGTCGGCGGATTACTAAGAACAGGGAAACTCTGCAGCGAGCGGGTGGTTGCCCTTGGCGGCCCGTCATTTAAAAAACCCCGCCATGTGGAAACCATCATCGGGGCATCGATCTACGAGCTGTGTCGATCTGAGATCCTTGACGAGAGCCCGAATCGGCTGCTTTCAGGTTCCATTCTCGACGGTCGACAAGCAGATTCGATACACGGTTTTCTCGGCCGTTATCATCAGCAGATAAGCTCTCTGCCAGAGGGTGACGGCCGACAGCTATTCGGCTGGCTGCGCCCTGGAGGTGATCGTTTCTCGGTCTCACGGGCCTTTCTAACCGCCTTCACCAAGCCCCTTAAGGTCCCCTTCAACACGGCAGTCTGGGGCGGTGATCGGGCCATCTTTCCCCTGGGGACCTACGAAAAGGTTATGCCGCTCGATTTCGTACCCATCTATTTCTTAAAAAGTTTGGCCTCGGGCAACACCGAACGGGCCAAGGAACTCGGCTGTCTGGAATTGATCGAAGAGGACCTCGCACTCTGCTCGTATGTCTGCCCCGGCAAGAATGATTTCGGTCCCATGCTGCGTCAAACGCTGACCTCCATCGAAGAGGAAGGGTGATTCTCGGGAAACCTTATATCATGCTAAAAACCCTAAACAAATTGTTCCTTGATATAAAGCCTCAGTTCGAAAAAGGCGGAAAATATCAGAGTTTGTACCCGCTCTACGAGGCCTTCGACTCCTTTCTCTTTTCGACCACCAAATCAACCTCGTCCGCCCCCCATGTGCGGGATGCCGTAGACCTCAAGCGGATTATGATCACGGTCATCATTGCCCTGATACCCTGCACGCTGATGGCCCTGTGGAATACCGGCTACCAGGCCAACCAGGTACTGACCGAAGTCGGGATGATGCCGGACGGCTGGAGGGGAGCAATCATGCAAATGATCGGCGTCAACTCCGGGTCGATCATTTCAAACATGGCGCATGGTGCCCTCTACTTTGTACCCATTTACCTGGTTACCGTCATCGCCGGCAGTGTCTGGGAAGCGCTTTTCAATTTGATCAGGGGACACGAATTCTCCGAAGCTTATCTGGTGACCAGCCTCCTGCTGCCCTTGACTCTGCCCCCAACAATCCCCCTATGGCAGGTCGCAGTGGGGGCCAGTTTCGGGGTAATCTTTGCCAAAGAGGTGTTCGGCGGAGTCGGAAAAAACTTCATGAATCCGGCACTCGCCTCACGAGCCTTTATTTATTTCGCCTATCCTGCTCAGATGACAGGTGACAAAGTCTGGACGGCGGTGGACGGTG
>JBPCUV010000126.1:0-15493 GCA_051010975.1 Desulfocapsaceae bacterium | reverse complement strand
CTCAGAATTTTTTGGTGAATAGCTCTTTTCACCAGTCAGAGTAGTAACCATATTCATCCGTGTCAATGCAGTATCAGAGTGATAATTGTCTGATAAGAGATCAGAAACTGCAGATCCAGTCGACAAGCCGGCGCACCGCCTCGATGGTTTTACTGCAATGCTCGCCGACGAAGGCCCGGTCGACGATCCTGTCGTCTGGATAGTGAGCCAGCGCTTGTGATCCGTCAAAGTCAACAAAAGCGATGCGGACCGTAAGGTCCTCTTCGGGCCTGCCGAAATCACTGCCCGGCAGGACGGCAACGCCCGTATCGGCCAGCAGACGGTGGCAGAGATCTCTGCTTGTCAATATATCCGAGCGGCTCAAACGTTCACGGTAGGGATCGAAATCGGGAAATACGTAGAAGCCGCCCTGGGGGGTATGGACCTTGATTTCAAGGACATTGAGCATCTCCATCACCGTCTCCGAAAGTTTGGCGAGAATGGATCTGCATTGCTCCACATAGATATCCATTAGCGGGTTAGGGGTAAAGGCGCTCATTGCCGCATACTGGATCGGAGCACTGGTCGAGGTGTAGGTCTCGCTGGCCACGGTAGCCATTGCATCGCTGAGCCAGGTGGCGCTGGACGGCATGGCGAATAGGCCGAAGCGCCAGCCGCCGGCGCCGCACCATTTGGACAGGCCGCCGCTGAAGATGGTGCCCTCGGGATAGATGGTAACCAGTGATTGATGGGAGCTGTCATAGGTGGTCTTGGCATAAATTTCATCGCTCAGGACCAGCAGTTTGTATTTCCTGCATACTTCGCTCAATGCTTCTAGTTCGTCTCTGGAGTAGGTTTGTCCGGTTGGGTTGGAAGGATAATTGAGAATCAAAAGGCGGGCCCGGGTCGGATCAAGCCGGCAGATGGAATCGAGCTGCTCCGGGGTGATTTTCCAGCCGCGTTCATAGGTGGTCATGATTGAGTTCACTGGACGACCAACAATTCTGGCCTGGGGAAGATAGGATACCCAGGCCGGCATGGGTATGATTATCTCCCCGTCGTAGACCAGCTGGAGAATAAACATCAACTCCTTTGATCCTGGTCCGACGATGATGTCCTCGGTGCTACAGTCAATTCCGAATTCCCGCTTATGATGCTCGATCAGGATCTGCCGCAACTCCGGCAAGCCCTTCACCGGCAGATAATCCTTCTGGTGGGCGTTCTCCTGCAGAGCCCTGACCACCGGAGCGGGAACGGGAAAAGGGGACTGTCCAAGGCCAAGCCTGAAAATCTGCCGGCCCTGGCCGCTCAGTTCACGGCAAAGCTGCTGGATGGCAATAGTTGCCGAGGTCGATAATCCTGCCAGATTTGCATTGAGATGTTCGTCGGGTACCCAGAGACCTGAATGAGTCATGATTATTCCTCCCGCTTCAAGGAATCTGATTGCTGATTTGAAAGGCTGGGACGTCGGTAGTTTAGAGAGACGGTAAGACCGGAAAAAAGATCGACAAGCAGGAGTTTACACTCCTGGTGCGGGCTTAAAAGAAGGGTTGAGCTAGAATTCGGTGAACAGTTTCTCGTTTTCGGCGGTGCCGATGACGATGAGTTCGTCCTGCTCTTTGAGCTCGGTCTGTGGGGGTGGGCTGACACTCAACCGATCTTCTCTTCTGATGGCGATGATAGAGAAGCCTGTTTTCTCGCGAACGCCCGAATCCATGATGGTCTTGCCGGCCAGATCAGTGCCGGCAGTCCGGTTCATGACGATCAACCCCTCGGTGAAAAGAGAAACCTCGTTAGGCCGCAATAGCTGGAAAATAACCCCTGCACCGAGAGAAGAATAGGACATAACCAGATCGGCTCCGGCCATATGCAGCTTTGAGACGTTGCGCTCCAGAATTGAACGGCTGATGATCTGAAGGTCGGCACGCAGCTGCCGGCAGTAAAAGGTCAGGTAGATGTTCATGTCGTCACTGTGGGTGGTGACGATGACCGATTTGGCCGATTCGATGCCAGCCGTCTGCAGGGTGCTGATGTCGGCGGCGTCGCCGACGATGGTGAACTCGTTCTGGGGCCCGTTGGCGCGGACGGCGCGTTTTTCCACAATCCGATAAGTGATTCCGTGCTCTGCCAGGGTCTCTGCTGCTACCTGGCCGACCCGCCCGCCTCCCAGGATCAGTACCTGGGGCTTGTCGGGGTCCTGGGTGTAAGTAACAGGATAGGCTTCATCAAAAGCCTTGAGCTGGCTGGTGGAGCCTGCCAGCATCAGGATCGCGTGTTGCTCGATCACTGCATGCGGGTTTGGAGCCACAAATCTCCCTTTATCCATGATGCCGATGACAGTAACTCCGGTGGACTGCCTGATTCCGGACTCGGCCAATGTCTTGCCTTCAATGGCAGTATAGCGTACCGGCAGTTCCGAGATCAGCAGATCATCGAAACGGCCTATGACGGCGGCGCCCTGGCCGACTCCATAGGCTCTTCTGCTTAAAGATTCGCCGAGCATTTTGATGAACTGATAGACACTGATATTGCCGGAAAACTCAAGTATGTCGATTGAATGTTTTTGATTGGCGTTGGTGACAATCGGCACGTCCTGACTGACCTGTCTGATAGTAAAGGAGATGTTGGTTGAGGTAAGATCATCGTTGGTGACTACCACCAGCGCCGCCGTGTCCACATTGGTACGCCGATAGGTTTCCGGCCTGTCGGGTGCACCGATAACCACCTTATACCCCTGATCGAGCAGGGTGCTGGCTTCCTGAGAGCTGCCGGTGACGATATAATACTGGATGTTCTGACGGTTCAGATATTCGATAAGCCGGGTGGCGACCGGGTCGACATTGGTAATGATCACATGGTCCCGCATTGATTCCGGCAGCTTCCTGGGGGTCCGCGCACTTTCCTGCGCTTCCAGCCAGGGTGCATAGAAAAACTGAATGAAAGTAAAAGGTAGAATGATCAGCAGAAACAGCACTCCGGAGATCAGTACGAACATCGTGAACAGCAGTCCCACGTCACTCTGGAAGGTAATATCTCCAAAACCAAGCGTGGACATGACCGTCATCGTCCAATAAAATCCGGTGATCCAGCTGTAATGGCGGTCTTCGTACATCATCAGCAGATGAAAGCAGACCGAGTAGAGGCAGATGATCAGCATCAGGAAGGCGAAAAATTTCCACAGGGTAACGAGATTTCGCCGGGCAGTCTTGTGCTGGAAGAAGTAGAGGAGCTGAGTGAAGAGAAATTTCATGTCTGTGGGAGCCGTTTTCCTTCTCGAAACTGGTACTGCCGCATTTTGCACTACTGACACAGTGGAGTCTCTGTTCGGGGACTATAGCATAAAAGCTGAAAAATCGGAAATGATTGCAAGAATTTGGCTTTTCCCGCGATATCTTCTGATAAACAATGGCAGCAACCGGATCAGGTATGATAAGATCATGGTACCGGTAGCAGCGCGATAGAGTGCCGCCTGACACCGAGTAGTTCCACCGTGCCTACTGAAATTAACTTTTCCCAGAGTTGAAAGATGACCAAAGTGACTAGCGCACCGCGTGAGGTAATCACCGAGCATCGCAAACTTCCCCTGGATATTCCCGAAGGAGTCGCTCCAACTGAGTTCTATAACAGTCCCTGTAATCTCAGGCATCTGGCCCGGGAAAACGGCCTGTTACGCAACTCCCTGGGCTTTCTGCTCTATCGCAAAGCGATCGGCCACTCGAATCTGTTCGATGCCTCGATTATTTTCGATACTTCGCAGCGAGTGCTTGACCCGATGGGCCGGCCGGTCCGGCGCGATCAGCTGAGCCGGGAGGATAACATTGTCTTCAGCCGGATGACCAAAGTGGCTCTCCAATATATGCTCGAAAAGTATCCTGATCCTCAGCAGCACCTGGTCTTCTGCGGTGAAGCCAGCCTGGATGCGACCTGGCCGCTGAACAAGCCGGGCGTTCCCAGTATCCGGATGATTCACAATCATTTCATGGTTTTTGAAAACGAAATGCTCAGGGCCTCCAGTCCGGCCGCCGCCGACAACCCCAATCTCACCGATAGCGGCCACAACGGCTTGTTTCTGGATTATCTCAGTGACGTCTATTTGAGATTTTTCAAGGTACTGGATCTTGAAGTACTGCAGCCGCTGCCGACCGATTCAGGCAGACTGGAGATTACCGGCTACCCCCAGGGGCTGCCGAGTTGGGAAATAAGAGGCGGAGCCGAGGCACTTAATGATGGCCGTTTCTGGAAGGAATACGATTTGATCCTACTCGGATTTCTCGATTTTTATCGGGCCTTCTTTGCCTTGGTGTCGGCAGAGGACACCCGTATCCCCTCAGCAGCGACTTTCCCTGACCAGATCGAGAACATCCTGCTCTATAGTGACGATTTCCATCAGGCTGCCCGGATGCTGCGTCTGCAGGTAACCGAAGATCCCACCTTTGCCAATGAAATTCGCTGGCAACCAGCCTACAAACAACTTATCTATCGCGATGATGAGGGACGGCTCATTGTCACCATCAGCCAGAATTCGGTGGGTAACGCCATTACCGAGCTGCTCGGCATCGTCGTCAAGCGGATCGCCGATGAAAAGGTTTATGCCGGGGCCGAACCGGAACTTGTCCGTCAACTGCTGGAGTTGAGAACCAGGATGGTCAAATACAATCTCGGCACCGCCATCCATACGCCATCATGGCCTAATGGACGGTTCGTGCCACCCTCCGACGACTAATCTTTAGCCGGTTCCTTGTTTAGAATATGGGCGCTGTAGAGGGCCACTGCTGCGGTTAGCACCAGGAAATAACCCGGCATCCATAAAAATGAGTCCTTGAATGCCTGAATCTCGATGATTTGGCTGGTCCAGTCCGGATGGGCTACGGTCAGGTCAGCACGCAGATAGACGATGAGCCGGGCGAAAAGGATGCCGATTATACCGTAGGCCAGGTTGAAAGCCAGTCCTTTGAAGCTGAGCACCGTTGCCCGCTTCTCAGATGAGGTGATCTCGTTGAGGTAGTGGCTGGTGAAAAAAGCGGTGAGCATCAGACCGATCATGACCATGGCAATCGGGATGATGCCCAGATAGGGTATGAACCAGGTCAGCCCCACCAGGGTCAGAATAGTGAGCAGGGCAAGCCAGCCGCAGTTCTGGGCCGGGCTGAATTTGGCGGTCATGAATTCGGCCAGCTTGGGTACGATCAGTCCCAGCAGGGTCAGGGTCGCCATGATTACTCCAAAGCTGGCATCAGGCAGTGAGATCAGCCGGAAATACTGGCTTGTCAAAGTGATGATGAGGCGCAGCACATGGTCGTACATCATGCCGAAGAGGATAACGGCCAGGGCCAATGGTGTCCTCAGTATCCATCGTCCCGCCTGGAGGGTCAGCAGCCCCGCCTGCCAGACAGTAGCCAGGGTGACCGGTGGTTTATCCTCCGAGCCGCCTTGTTCTATTTCTCTCATCTGCAGCGTGCTCCATAAAGCCAGAAAAGCCAGACCAAGTGTAAGGTAAACCGGGAAGCGCATGGTTGTCTGCTGGCTGAGCTCCAGCTGGGATCCGAACAGGCTCAGAAGACCATTGGCGATGGAGGGGTCATAGACCATGGCACCAAGGGAGGTGGAGACGACCCCGGCCAGAGCTTTAACCCGCATCTGGACACTGAGCACTCGGGGCCATTGTGCAGGGTTCCCCTCGGCAATCAGTGAATCGTAGGCGATGGCCTCATCGGCCCCGCTGGCCATTGCCTCAGCCAGACCGCTCAGCACCCGGTTGGCCAGAAAGGCCCAGAAGACAAAATTGATGTTGGCGATCGGAACAAAGGCGATGACACTCAGTTCAACGATCATAAGCAGTGAAGTAATGACCAGAAGCCGTTTGCGTCCCAGCAGGTCGGCCAGCGCCCCGGAAGGAACCTCGGCACAGACAATGGTGATAGCCCAGACGGTATTGAGAATCGAAAACTGCTCGATGGTCAGCCCGTAGTCGAGAAATAAAATGGTAAAGACCGGATAGTAAAAGCGGGCGTTGAAAAAGACCCTGAAGGCAATGAACAGCCTGATGTTTCTTATTTTGAAAGGTGATGAGGCGTTCATTAGGTGTGACTCAAGCTGGTCGCCGGTTGAAAGTGTTCAACCGTTGTTCGAGATGATTGACCAGAACCGACAGGCTCAGACAGATAACCAGGTACATGGCGGTGATGGTCAGCCATACCTCGATGGTCACCTGGGTTGACGACATTACCTGCAGTCCCTGGAAAGTCAGCTCCTGAATCGAAATTATGGAAACGATGGAAGAGTACTTGATCGTGTTGATAAATTCGTTTGCCAGCGGTGGCAGCATGATGCGCAGAGCCTGGGGCAGAATCACCAGCCTGAGCTGCTGGAAATAGTTCAGCCCGAGAGCTTTGGAGGCATCCCACTGCCCTTTGTCGATCGCTTCAATGCCGGCCCTGACGATCTCGGTAATGTAGGCACTCTGGAAAAGACCGATGGTGATCACCCCGGACATAAAGGGTATGAAAAGCTCGGGTGTGGTAGTCAGAAAAGCTAACCGTTCAGTCCATTGCTCGGAGAGTCCGCGGACAAAGGTGTCGGCACCAATTGCCGGCAGTATCTGATCGCTGACGAAAAAATAGAAAATGAATACCAGCACCAGGGGCGGGGTATTACGGATCAGTTCCACGAAAGTTCTGGCGCTGAGTCTGAAAAACAGTCTTCTTGATGTTCTGAGGATACCGATAATCAGACCGAGCAGGCCAGCTAAAAGCATGCCCCAAATGGAGAGTTTGATGGTGGTAAAGAGCCCCTGCAGTAAGATATTAGGAAGCCATCTGCCGCTCTGCTCATCGAAGCGGACCAGATAAGTGGGAATAACGGACCAGTTCCAATTGTAATTGAGCGCGAAAAAGAGGCGGTAGAGAATAAAGGCGAAGAATCCGATCAGAACTCCGATCAGCAGCAGATTAAGCCAGAGTAGGCGCGAGGAGGAATTGTTCATGACCGATCCGTCTGCAGCTGCCTCAGGGCCAGGTAAGCCGGGCTGCAGCTGCAGAGGAGAAATGATACTGTGAAGCGGCTACTCGACCTGATCGGCCCAGTCCCTGGTTTCGAACCAGTATTCGTGCCGTTCCTGCAGCCACCCTTCCAGGCTGACACCGGTAATCCAAGAATTGAAAAAGGCCAGCGCGTCGGGATCGCCTTTGCGCAGGGCAAACCCGATCGGCTCCTTGGTGAAGTTTCCCTTGACCGGCAGGAAGAGCGAGTCCTCGTACTGCAGTGCCTCGAAAGCGGGACGCGGTGCGGAACCGACCACAGCATGGACTTTGCCGTTTCTGAGTTCCTGGTAGGTTTGGGTCTCGTTTTCAAACATTCTCAAGGTGGCGTCGGGAAGATGCTTCTTAGCGGCGATAACGGCTGAAGTTCCCAGTTTTACCGCCACTTGAACGTCTTTTTTGTTGAAGTCCTCAAGCGAGGAAAATCCGGAGGCCAACTCTTTGTGGGCCACTATGGACATGCCGGAGAAGTCGTAGGGGCGGGTGAAGTTAACTTTCAGGGCCCGTTTCGGCAGAATACCCATACCACCGATAATTACATCGAATTTACCGGTCAGAAGGGCGGGTATGATGCCTGACCAGGCGGTGGGTACAAACTCGACCTTGACGCCCATATCGTCTGCGAGGCGCCGGGCGACGTCTATCTCAAAGCCGATAAAATTTCCGTTTTTATCTTTCATGGCCCAGGGCTGGAAGGTATCCATACCAACCTGTAAAACTCCCCGTTTTAGAATGTCTTCGATAACGCTGCCCTGGGCGATATCCTGTTGAAGCGTGGCGCTGTGGGTGGCGACCGAAGTGCAAAACAGAATGAGGCCAGTGACGAGCAGATAGAGAGAGGTTTTATTCTTCATAGATGTATCCCCCAAAAAGCAAGATGGCGGCAATTTTGCCTGGTTGACTGTAGAAGATTTGAATCAGTACCGTTTAAGCCGATTCTCTAGAAACGCGACCAAAAAAGACAACGTTACTGTAATCACCAGGTAGAGAATGGCAACGGTAAACCAGATCTCAAAGGTGAGAAAAGTTTCTGATATCAAGGCTTGAGCCTGCATGGTCAGATCGTAAATGGCAATGGTGGAGACCAGAGCTGAATCTTTGATCAAAGAAATTGCCTGGCTGGTTAATGGCGGAAGGATTGTGCGTATGGCCTGGGGCAGAACGATCAGACGAAATATCTGGTACCTGTTGAGTCCGAGACTTTCAGCAGCTTCGATCTGGCCCCGCCCGACCGACTGTATACCCGATCTGAAAATCTCTGAGGCATAGGCCCCCTCAAAGAGGCTCAGAGCAAGAACGGCAGCGGGAAAACGGTCGAGTCCCAGAACCGGACCAAGGACAAAATAGATGAAGAAAATCTGGATCAGCAACGGAGTGTTGCGAATCACCTCCAGGTAGCAGCGGGCGATAAACCTGCCCATTACCAGGTCGGACAACCTCAGCACAGCAGTCAGAAGGCCGATCAGAAAGGCAAATACCAGGCTGAGAGCGGAGATCTTCAGGGTAATGCCCAGGCCGAAAAGAAGCGGACCGGCTTTCAGCCCTTCTGCAGTTGTTTCAAGAATAAATGGTGGTATCTGATACCATTGCCAGTTATAGCCAAGATTTTCCAGGCCCCTTGAAAACAGATAGCTGAGAACGAGGAGCAGGCAAATAAACTGGAGTATGTCCGTATAAGGAGATCCAAGAAGCGACCGGTTTGAATCTTTCTGCTGTGCCAAACCGGTCATCGGGAACTACTTTTTGTTTTTCTCTTCGGCACGCATCTCCTTGACCGTTTCGGTCAACTTGCGGAAATCTATCTTGCCGCTGCCCATTTTGGGAAGGTCTTCAAGGACGAGAAACTGTTTTGGCATGGCAATTTTGGGAAGTTGTTCGGCCATCTGCTTGAGGATCGGTTTCTGGTCTAGCTTCTCGGTGGTGACGGCAACGATGCGGGCGCCTTTGGTCGAATCGGGTACCTCGACAACACAGCACTGCGCATCTTCAGGGAGAAGTTTTTCGAGAACCGACTCAATTTTTACCAGCGATACCATCTCTCCGCCGATTTTTACGAAACGTTTGATTCGTCCGACGTGCCAGAGATAACCGTCCTCGTCAAGATTACCCATGTCGCCGGTATCGTACCAGCCCCGTCGAATGTGCAGAGAAGTCTGCTCGAAATCGTCGTAATACCCCATCATGACGTTGCCGCCCTTTACCAGAATACGACCATCTTCTCCGGGACCGCATTCAACCCCGGTTTCATAATGCTCGATACGGACCTGAACGCCCGGAATCGGTTTGCCGACGCTGCCTGGACGGTTGTTTCCAGGAATATTGGTGGAGATAACGGGTGAACATTCGGTGGCACCGTACCCTTCATAGAGCGTTTGCTCATGCTTCTCACGGTAAGCTTCGCGAAGCGGTTCAGGACACTTGTCAGCACCGACCAGAGCAACACGGAGCGATTCAAAATCACCTTTTTCAGACCTTCTCAGATAGCCCCAGTAAAAGGCCGGTGTGCCAACCAGCAGGGTGGCCTTGTGGTCTCTGGCGATCTCGCAGATCTTGCGGTACTCGAGGGGGTTGGCATAGGTCAGAATTCTTGCCCCGTGATAAATGGGAATCCAGAAATTTACTGTGAGTCCAAAGACATGAAAATAGGGGAGGGTGGACAGAAATACATCCTCTGAATTGAAGGCGAAACACTCTGAACAGGAGGCCACGTTGGCCAGAATGTTTTTATGGGAAAGCTGAACCGCTTTGGGATCTTTCTCGCTGCCACTGGTAAACAGGATAACGGCGACATCGTCTTCTTTCCCCCCGTGAACGATGGTCTTTATCATCGGTATCGGCAGCTTCGAGATCATTGCTGCCCTGACCTTCTGTATCCCGCTGATCGATTCCATGATATCTTCGATGTAGACCATTCCGTCCACATAGGGGCATTCGATTTTCTCGAGCAGGGCCTTGGAGGTGATAATGGTGCGGAAACCGCATTTTTTCTGGGCGTATTTGGCATTTAGATCGGCACCGGTGGAATAGTTGATCATCACCGGTGTTCGACCACTCATCAGGGTGCCCATTTTGGCCAGAATACAGCCGGCTGAAGTTGGCAGCATGATGCCGATGAAACCACGGTCGTATTTCTTGACTATCGAGGCCAACAGAATGGAGGCGATCAGCGCCCGGGAGTAACTCAGTTTTCTGTTGGTGGTAAAATCTTCAATGGCCAGATTGTCGCCGTGTTGCTTGGCAATGTCGATAAACCGATGATGTAGCAGCACCTGAGCCTCCCCAATCTACTTTTTCTTCTTGGACGACCCTGTCAAATGGACCGTTCCCTCCGTATCGATCTTGTCTTCCAGCAGTTTGTATGCCACGTAATATTTCAGTATGTTGCTGACGTATTGTACCGTTTCCCGGCCAATTCGTTTGGCCGCGACAACCTCGACGTTGCCGAACCACTGGTTGGGATCAAGCCCCATCTTTTCGGCCTCGGCCCGCATTCTGGCCACTTTGGCAGGACCGGCATTGTAGGAGGCAAAAGAAAACAGAGCGCGGTTTCGTTGATCGAGATCGGGGTCCTTGGCGAAATAGTTGTCCGCCATGAAGCGCAGATATTTGGTACCCGCGTGGATATTGGGGTCAAGGTTGTAAATATCTGGGATTCCAACATTTTTGTCTTTTGCGGTGGAGGGTAGAATCTGCATGACGCCGACCGCGCCGGCGTGACTCTTAAGGTTCTGGTTCAACTTCGACTCCTGGTAGGCCAGAGCGGCGAGCATCAGGTGGTCGAAATCATATTGTTCACCATACTTCTTGAAGAACCGTACAGTGAGATTAAAGCGCTGCATATGTTCATTGTAGATGGAGTTGGTGATATATTCGGAATTCTCGAAATAGCGCTTGATGAGGATATTTCCCATCAGGGTTCCCGCTTTATGATCCTTGATGAACTCGTTCACGGCTGCCATCAGTTTGGGCGTGTTCTTACGGACTGCCCAGCCGAGTTTTCCCTCGGATCGGAATTTGATTTCCGGATGCAGCATGATCTTGTCGAAGATCTGGACCCATAACTCGCCTTTATGGCTGTCAATGACCATATAGTCGATCAGGCCGGCATTGAGCATCTCGAGCAGATCTTCATCTTCGAGGTGATCGTCGGCTTCGACGATGGTAATTTCTTTCTTTTTTAAGGAACGAAGTGTTGCGTTGAGCTTTACAAGGCTCTGATAGTAACTGCTTGATTTTCTCGCGTGTATTTCTTTACCGGCCAGATCGAAAATTGAATTCAAATCATCTTTGCCCGATTTAGAAACGAGAATTTCATCGATTCCTTTGCTGATTGGATTCGAGAAATCCACCTTTTTTAGACGTTCATCCGTGATAGTCAGATTGCCGACTGCCAGATCTCCTTTGCCGGCTGCCAGGAGCGGGAGGAGGTCTTCTCTGGCGGTGGGGAGGACCACCACATGTATTTTCAAAGTCTTGGTCTTGAATTTCTCATTAATAAAGGTATCAAACAGTTTGACCAGATCGTAACTGATACCGCGGGGCTGGGCGCCATCAAAGAAATAAAAGGTCCTCGAATAAGGCATCAGAACCCTGATGAGCCGTTTCTCGGCCATCTTATCGAGATCACCTTTAAATTCCCCGCTTATTGCAGGGAATTCATCCATATAAGTCTTCTTTTCAGTAGCATCTGCCAGACAGTTGACCACTGATGGTCCGGAGAGGAGTTGAACAAAAGCCATCAAGATAAAGATACGCAAAAGCATAATGGGTCTCAAAAGGTTGTGAGCGGGGTTTTAACACTCATTTGGTCTTGCCGACCGTTAGAGTCGATATTTCTTCTTTCACTTTTACTCCAAGATCCGGAAATCTGGCGGCCTGGGATATGAGGTTGCCACGTCCCTGACTCAGCTTGTTTATAGCCATGTCGTAGCTGTCTTTGCAATTGTCGAGCTGGAGGCCGAGTTTCTCCATATCTGCGAGAAATCCTCGCAACTTATTGTACAGGGAGCCGGCTCTTTCTGCAATTTCCACCGCGTTGCGGCTCTGGCGTTCGTGTTGCCAGAAATATTCGACCATACGCAGGGTGGCCAGTAGAGTTGTCGGGGTAACGATAATCACCTTCCTGGCATACATCTCCGGCAGCAGTTTCTCTTCTGCCTGAAGGGCTGTGGTATAGGCCGCCTCGATGGGTAGGAACATCAGGACGAAGTCAAGCGTTCTTAACCCCTTTAATGAACTGTAATCCTTTTGACTCAGGGCTTTTAGATGGGTACGGATCGATTTTATATGCTCGTTCAAGGCCTGTTCGCGGTCCGATTCATTGTCGGCGTTGACAAACTTCGACCAGCCGGTCAGTGATACTTTCGAGTCAATGACGATGTCCTTGTCGTCCGGCAGATGGATGATGACATCGGGTTTATAGAGACGGTTGGTGTCGTCTCGATATCCGGTCTGGGATTCGAATTCATGTCCGTTTCTCAACCCCGACTGCTCGAGCAGCCGCTCGAGAATGATCTCACCCCAGGCTCCCTGTTGTCTGTTGTCACCAGTAATTGCCCGACTCAACCGAACAGCTTCATCGTTTATCCTGTCATTAAGTTTACGCAGGTTAAGAAGTTCCTGTTGCAAAGAGGAGTGGTCTCTGGATTCCTCCAGAAAAATTGTCTCGATACGG
The DNA here is from genome assembly GCA_051010975.1 of Desulfocapsaceae bacterium. Classification (GTDB taxonomy): domain Bacteria; phylum Desulfobacterota; class Desulfobulbia; order Desulfobulbales; family Desulfocapsaceae; genus JABDQA01. The sequence continues at coordinate 2,803 of JBPCUV010000126.1, read as the reverse complement.
TCGCGAAAACCGCTCAACTGTTCCTGGTAGGGCTTGAGGAGATAATCTATTTTTTCGCTATTCTGACGGGTGAGAATCTGAGTTTTCTCATCGAAAATCTCATGGGCGAGGTTTTTGAACTGCAGACCCATCTCATCACCGGCCTGCTTGAGCAAGTCAATTTTTTCATCTCTGAACCTGTTTTCAAGTGCAACCAGATTCTCGAAATTCTTATGCTCGGCCAGAAGGTCGCGATAACGTCTCTTCCACTTGATGACCACCCACTCCATGATAAAAAAACAGACCACTGCTCCCAGGCTGACCCACAGCAAAGGCAGGAGTTGACCCATGACCGGTGATTCCAGGTAGAGACCTAGTTTGTCCGCAAACTTCATTCAGATACTCAGAAAGCTTTCTCTATGTTTCCCTACCGGAAAGACGTTTGGACTTCTGTTGAGACAGCGTGATTATCCCAGAGGGCCTCTTAGTTTCCTGCCACCCAGAATGTGCATGTGAATGTGAAAAACGATTTGGCAGCCATCCGGACCGTTATTGAAAATGACCCGGTAGCCATTGTCGAGCCCCTCTTTTGCTGCCAGTTCGGCACCTGTACGTACGATTTTACCGATTAACCCGTCATCAGCCTCTTTTATCTCGCTCAGATCGCTGTAATGCTTTTTGGGTATAACCAGAAAATGGGTCGGGGCCTGGGGAGATATATCCCTGAAGGCCAGAACATCATCATCTTCGTAAATTGTATCGGCCGGGATCTCTCCGGCAATGATTTTACAGAACAGGCAGTCGCTCATGGTCGGTCTCCTTTTCTGAATTGGTGGTGAGGATATTTTTACTATACCCGGTGATTTGTGCAACGTGGAAATTTGTTCCGCCACTTGAGAAATCGTCGGCCTGCTGGTAGGTTCTTCCGCTCATGGACGCATAGGTAGAAAGAATTCAGAAATTGAAACCGGGTGCCCGCTTGTTGAGGACAACAACATCGCCTAAAATTCTTCTTGTCAATCCGCCGGTTGCCAAGCCCTCTGAGCCTCCTACCGGTATTGCCAGGCTGGCGGGTGGACTGCGTGAAAATGGTGTCGCCTGTGAAATTCTTGATCTCAATCTGCACTGCTTGCTGGCTCAGTTCGACCCTGAAGTCGAGGCTCAGGACAGATGGAGCAGGCGGGCCTCCAAAAACCGACAGCATAATCTGGCTCAGATAAAAACTTCCGAGCTCTACCAATCTTTTGACCGATATCAACGGGTGGTCAACGACCTGGGCAGGGTGTTGAGCCTGGCCGGCAGAAAATCCGGCTGCGAAATCACCCTGGCAAACTACAACGATCTGGATATGACACCGTTGCGTAGTTCGGATCTGCTGGCCAGCGCTGAACGTTTTGAAACCAATCATTTTCACGCTTATTTCAGCCCTCTGCTGAGAGATGCACTTGCTACCCATCAACCGGAATATGTCGGCCTGTCTCTTAGCTATCTCAGCCAGGCCCTGACCGGCTTTGCCATCATAGGATTTATCCGACGACACTATCCGGGAATCAAGGTTGTCGCTGGAGGAGGCCTGATCAGCTCATGGATGAGCAGTCCCGCCTGGAACGATCCTTTCAGGGGGCTGATTGACTGCTGCGTGTCCGGCCCTGGCGAAGATGCTCTGCTGCAGCTGCTGGGTAAAAAATCGGGAATCGGACTCGGACGATTCAGTTACGACGGATTCTCCATGACCGACTATCTGTCTCCGGGTGCCGTTTTACCCTATGCTGCCTCCCATGGTTGTTATTGGCAAAAATGTCAATTTTGCCCAGATTTTGCCGAGGGTTCCTGTTACCTGTCCAGGCCTGCTTCTGAGGCAGTTGCCGAAATAAGCCAACTGACAGCGCTCCACAATCCGGTACTGGTACATTTGCTCGATAATGCCCTAAGCCCGTCTTTGCTGAAAGAGCTGGCAATCTCCGGGTTGTCGGCGCCCTGGTATGGCTTCGCCCGGTTCGAAAAAGATCTGGAAGACTTCGGTTTCTGCAGGGCGCTGAGCCAAGCGGGCTGTGTGATGCTGAAGCTGGGCCTGGAATCCGGCTCACAGCATGTGCTCGACAGGCTGAACAAAGGGGTGGATTTGGGGCGGGCGGCACGCATCCTCGATAATCTGCACCGGGCCGGTATTGCTACTTATGTGTATCTGCTCTTTGGCACGCCACCAGAAACGGAATCAGAGGCACTACTGACCCTGGAGTTTGTTCGCAGACATCAGGAAGCGATCACCTTTATCAACCTGGCGATCTTCAACATGCCGGTCTGCAGCCCTGAAGCGCTGCACCTGGAAAACCGTTTTTTCGATGGTGACCTTTCACTTTATTGTGATTTCGGCCATCCCGAGGGGTGGGACAGGAAGATGGTGCGTGGATTTCTGCAGAAGCATTTTCGTAAAGACGCGTTGATCAGAAAGATCGAGCGCCGCAGCCCTGGAGTGTTTGGCTCCAATCACGCACCGTTTCTGCTGCACTGAAAAAAGCGCCCGGATTGGGCGCCCCCTTCCTTGCTTGTTATTTAGAATAGCTGAAGCTCAGCTTGTTATCTATTATGTCAATCTGGGCGATACCTCCACTATTCAGATGGCCAAACAGGATCTCCTCTGAGAGGACGTCACCGATCTCTTTCATAATCAATCGCCTCAGCGGGCGGGCTCCGAAATCCGGGTCATATCCTTCGGTAGCGAGCCACTGGCGCGCCGCATCGGTGAGCCGGATCTTTACTTTTTTCTCCAGTAGCTGGCCTTCGAGTTCGATGATCAGTTTATCGACCACCTGCTGCATGGACT
>JBPCUV010000125.1:0-13096 GCA_051010975.1 Desulfocapsaceae bacterium | reverse complement strand
ACCTATCAATTGCTGGGACCTGAAGAGTCAGATGTGAAGAACGGTTCTATTTCAGTGCTTTCCCCACTTGGAAAAAGTCTGATCGGCAAGGAGATTGGGGACGAAGTATTAGCTTTGACACCGGGAGGAAAGAGAGAGTTCGAGGTTATGGATATCAGCGCTTCCGAAGTATCATGAACCGCTTTGGACCTCCAATTAAGCAGTTGTCCGCATACCGGATAAAAAAAGCGCTATGATCTGCTCAGAGGTTTGCTCAACTGAGTACTGGACGTTACCCGGTGTCGTCCAGATCCTGGAAACCTCATCAAGGGCGCCAAAAAAAGCACGTTTGGCTACATCGGGCAGGATGTCCGTTCTATAGACTCCCATTTCCTGGCCCTTTTTGATTATTTTGGATATCACATCGATGTATTGTTTGAACGAGGTGTTTCTGTACTCCTTAACCAGTCGATCACTCTGGCGCAGTTCTATATGAATTACCTCTGCCAGATTTTTATTCTGCTTCATCGCTGACAGGTGCTTCTCGATAAAGATAGTCAGCATTCTCTCAGGATCGGTCTCTTTCTCAATTGCTTTTTCAATCTGCTCGATGATCTTACCAATCTCTTCTTCCAACACCGAAATAAGGATGTCGAATTTGTTGTTGAAGTAGAGGTAGATTGTGCCGTCCGCAACTTTTGCCTCTTTCGCAATATCTGAGATTCTGGCGTTGAAGAATCCCTTTTTGGCGAACACTTTTGTGGCAGAGAGGATGATTTTGTTATGCTTGTCTACCGATTTCATAGTGGGAAGGGAATAAAGATAACCAGTAAGTGAATGACTATTCATTCATTTACTCAGTAGAGAAACGTTTGTCAATTGGAAAATTTGTCAATTTCGAGTCATTGAGAGCAATTTAGACTGACTATTTTGTTTAAACTTATTAGACTATAAATTAGTAGACAATTTTTCTCTCGAAGGTTGTTTTCCTAACACAGTAACTATCCGATTTGTTAAGCAATATATCTATTTATTGATTCAAAACAGAAGGGGGGGCATATGAAGATACTGGTCGTCGGTTCAGGTGGAAGAGAGCATGCTCTGGTATGGAAAATCAAACAGAGCAGCAAGGTCAAAAAAGTTTATTGTGCACCCGGAAATGCGGGGATAAAAAAACTGGCTGAATGCATCGATATTTCTGCCACAGATGTGAAAAGCCTGGCAGATTTTGCTGTTAATGAAAGCATAGATTTAACCGTTGTCGGTCCCGAAGCTTCCCTGGTGGAAGGAATCGTCGATCTTTTTGAGAAAAAAGGACTGCGTATTTTCGGCCCAACAAAAAAGGCCGCAATTCTTGAAGGCAGTAAGGTTTTTACCAAAGAATTTCTGGAAAAATATGACATCCCGACCGCCAAGTTCAAAGTTTTCAAGGATGCCAAGAAAGCTAAAAAATACATCGATAAAAGTGGGGCCCCCATAGTAGTGAAGGCAGATGGACTAGCGGCAGGTAAAGGTGTCATAGTCGCTGCCACAGTGGAGGAAGCCAAAAAAGCCGTTGACCAGATCATGATCGAGAAGGTGTTTGGCGATGCTGGGAAGAAGGTAGTAGTGGAGGAGTGCCTTAAAGGTGAAGAGGCGTCTTTCATTGCTTTTACGGACGGAAAAAGTGTTTTGCCGCTACCCACATCGCAGGATCACAAACCTATATTCGATAATGATCAGGGACCAAACACCGGTGGAATGGGAGCATATAGTCCGGCGCCTGTGGTTACCGATGAAATTTCCGAGTATGTGATGGAAAAGGTGATGCTGCAAACCGTCAGAGGAATGGCGGCTGAAGGCAGGCCTTACAAAGGAATGTTGTATGCAGGTTTGATGATCAGCGGAGAGAAGTTAAATGTCCTCGAGTTCAATTGCAGATTTGGTGACCCTGAGGCTCAACCACTGCTGATGAGGCTTAAAAGTGATGTTGTCGACATCTTTGAGGCCGCAATTGACGGAAATCTGGACACTATTGACATGAAAATAGATCCACGACCTACGGTATGTGTGGTGATGTCGTCAGGCGGCTATCCCGGTTCATATGAGCAGGGCAAAATGATTCGCGGAATTAGTAAAGCAAATGCGGTGCCCGGGGTCGAGGTGTTTCATGCCGGAACGGCCATAGAAAAACGGCGATTGGTGAACGCAGGCGGTAGAGTATTGGGAATTACTGCTGTAGGCAAGGATCTCAAGACCGCAATTTCTAGAGCCTACAAGGGTATTGCCGAAATAAAATGGACGGGTTGTTTTTTTCGTACCGATATAGGAGCAAAAGCTCTGAATCGAGATAAGAGTTCCGACAACAAACCAAAGGTTGGAATCTTAATGGGCAGCGATTCCGACTTACCGGTGATGAGAGCCGCGGCCGATTTCCTCAAAAATATGGGAATTGAGTGCGAGATGACCGTCGCCTCTGCGCATCGAACACCAGCAAAAGTAATGCAATACACCAATAGTGCATCTGACCGAGGGCTGAAGATTATCATCGCCGGGGCCGGAATGGCAGCTCATCTCGCAGGAGTGATCGCCTCACATACTGATCTACCGGTCATTGGTGTTCCCCTCGATGCTTCTCCACTCGGTGGTATGGATGCGCTACTAGCCACGGTGCAGATGCCTCCAGGTATACCTGTGGCTACCATGGGCATCGGTAAGGCTGGCGCAAAAAACGCAGCAGTTCTCGCCTGCCGCATACTGGCCCTGGAAGACAAAAATATTGCCGATAAGCTCGTCAAATTTCGTGAAAAAATGATTCAGGAAGTTAATGATAAGGCGAGAAACATCTCGTTGTAAAATCGTAACAACAGATAATCCTGATTACAGCAGCGATGCCGCGGCTGTAATCAGGTCCGGCGGTATTGCAGCGATTCCGACGGAGACATCTTATGGGCTTGCGGTAGATCCGTTCAATGGTCAGGCGCTAAAGCAGTTGTTTGCTATCAAGCGGCGACCTTCGAACAAACCGGTGCTCGTGCTTATCGATGGTGTCGAACACCTCTCCCGTTTGATCAGTGGTATCCCAGTAGTTTATGAGCCGTTGATTAAACGTTTCTGGCCCGGACCATTGACGCTTATCTTTCCGGCCCGTCCTACTCTTCCGTCACTGCTTACCGCAGGTTCCGGGACCATCGGCGTTCGGATCTCATCCAATAAATCGGCGTCTGCAATTTGCCACCTGGCTGGCGGGGCGATTACCGCCACCAGTGCCAATATCAGCGGAGAACAACCGGCCAGGACAGTCAAAGAACTGGTCAGCAGTTTTAAAGAGTCTCTAGATCTCATTGTTGACGGCGGCGGGCTTGACACGGCGCCACCGTCAACCATCTTGAACTGTCGCGATAACCGACTGGGGTTGGTAAGAGAAGGGGGGATCACCCTCGAAGATATCGATAATCTGCAGAGCTAAGTCGAATCTCACCTGGTCAGGTGCCGATATTTTATCCGCTGTGGTTGATCGGCGGCTGCCCCGAGCCTTTTTTTCCTATCCTTTTCATAATCAGAGTAATTACCTTCAAACCAGACGGTCTGGGAGTCACCTTCAAAAGCCAGAATATGGGTGGCAATTCGATCTAGAAACCAGCGGTCATGACTAATAACTACTACACAACCCAGATAGTTTTCGAGTGCTTCCTCAAGGGCACGTAATGTGTTGACGTCGAGATCGTTAGTCGGCTCATCAAGCAACAGTACGTTTCCTCCTTCTTTGAGCATTTGGGCAAGATGCACCCGATTTCTCTGGCCACCTGAGATTTCAGAGATTTTCTGCTGCTGATCCGACCCTGAAAAATTGAATCTGGCAACGTAGGCTCTGCTGTTCACTTCTCTGGTTCCCAGCCAGATACTATCCTGACCTTCCGAGATAGTTTCATAAATAGTCTGGTCGGGTAAGAGTGTATCTCTGCTTTGATCGACATAGGAGAGTTTGACGGACTCGCCAAGACTGATGCTTCCTTCATCTGGAGCCAGCATGCCGGTGACCATGTTGAAAAGGGTCGATTTGCCGGCACCATTGGGACCGATAACTCCAACAATACCGCCTGCAGGAAGCGTGAATTCCATATTCTCGATGAGGACCCTGTCATCGAAACATTTCTTTACGTTGCTGGCCTCGATCACCTTTTTCCCGAGACGAGGGCCTGGCGGTATATAGATTTCGAGCTCTTTGACTTTATCAGTTATGTTCGAGTCGAGGAGTTCCTGATACGAGTTGATACGGGCCTTAGATTTGGACCGTCTTCCTTTTGGAGACATACGTATCCACTCGAGTTCTCGCTGCAATGTCTTCTGTCGCTCGCTCTGTTGTTTTTCTTCGACAGCAAGCCGTTTCTGCTTTTGCTCAAGCCAGGAAGAATAGTTTCCTTTCCAGGGAATTCCAGCACCTCTGTCCAGTTCGAGAATCCAGCCGGCGACGTTGTCTAGAAAGTATCGATCATGAGTGACTGCGATAACTGTACCGCTGTAGTCCTGGAGGTGCCTTTCCAGCCAGGCCACAGTCTCAGCGTCGAGGTGATTAGTCGGTTCGTCAAGTAAAAGTATGTCAGGTTTTTTGAGTAGAATTCGACACAAAGCAACCCGTCGCTTTTCACCGCCTGAAAGAATCCCGCATTTGCTTTCCGAGGGGGGACAGCGCAGGGCGTCCATGGCCATCTCGAGCCGACTGTCAATATCCCAGGCTGACGATGAATCGAGTTTCTCCTGAACCTCTGCCTGCTTCTCGATAAGAGACTGCATCTCATCGTCACTCATCGGTTCAGCAAACTTCTCGTTTATAGTGTTGAATTCAGCAATAAGACGTAGGGTATCTTCGACACCTTCCTCAACAATTTCTTTGACTGTTTTTTCTGGATCAAGCAAAGGCTCCTGCTCGAGATAGTCAATGGTATAGCCTGGGGCAAGGACGGTTCTGCCATCAAACTCACTGTCTATTCCTGCTAAAATACGGAGGAGGGTGGATTTTCCAGAACCGTTCAACCCCAGTACTCCGATTTTGGCGCCATAGAAATAGGAAAGAGAAATATTTTTGAGAACCGGCCTGTTGTTATAGTTTTTACTTACTTTGATCATCGAATAGATGATCTTCTGGTCTTCATTGCTCATGGATCGATATAATTGTTGAATGTAAGAAATCTAAAATTGAATATTTTTACCAAAAACAAATTCTACACGGATAAACGAAAAAAGGGAACTGCCGGATAGTTCCGGAAGCTCCCTTGGTTTTAGAGTTTAACTGAAAGTTATTATTAAGGCATGATAATCGGGCAATCGCATTCGGGATCACTGATGTTGAGCAACAGGAATTTGACGTCGTAGCCATTTCCGATCAATTCGCGATAGGCCAGATCAGCCCTGGCGCCTGTAGAACAATGAATGAAAATTCGCTTGTCTTTCGGGATCTCTTTCATCCTTTTGGGGATCTCGTCAAGTGGGATATTTACTGTATTAGTGAAAATACCGAGTTCTTTGATCTCTTCTGGCGTACGAGCATCGATCACGTAGGTGTCGGGAAGTTCACCGTTAATTGCTTTTCTAAACTCGGCCACCGATACTTCACCCTTACCAAGTATGCGAACCCATTTTATTTCATTAGAGAATATCGGTCCGGACTCAACCTTTCCTCCGGATGCGACCCAGCCCTGGTAATTGCCCTTAACCAGGGATACTGTTTTGAAGCCCTCGTCTTTCAGGTCTTCATAGGCATCGGTGACTTCTTCCATATTATCGCTGTAGAGCACTACAGGAGCATTGCGCGGGATATCATCCATCCTTTCTTCAAGTTCCTCGTAGTGGATTTGCACCGAGCGGGGAATTCTTCCATTAACTGGAGCATCGCCTTTGCGCAGATCGATCAGGACGATATTTCCTTTTTCAACAAATGCTGAGGATGCATACACAGGATAACCTTCCTCACTCCAGGCAGGTTCTCCAGCTAAAAATGCTTTTACATTGGTATAACCGAGTTTTTTCGCCAGACCGGCGTTAGAAGTCGACATACCTCAGGTATAGCCACCACAGTAAAAGACCAGGAGTTTATCTTTATCCTCTGGCAGTACGTCAGCTTTTTTCTCTTTCAGCAGAGGTACCGGAATTGAAACTGATGTGGGTAAATGTCCCTGATTATAGCGCATTCCCGGGCGGGCGTCAGCAAGGGTCATGGGAACCTGGTCTTCAAGAAGTTGATAGAGTTCGTCTACTTTAATTTCGGAGACTCCCTCGGGCAATTTGGCAAGTTTGGGTTTGACTATGGTGGCAAATTTTTCATCACCGCGCTGTTCCCAAGTGATAATCGCTGCTTCTCCTTTCTTGGCAAATTCTATACCATCTGTTTTGTCGTCAAAACGCACCATCATGGTCTTGGCAGCGTCTCCTTTGCCAACCGTAATGGATATGGTTTTCGCTTTGTTAGATTTACCAACGATGGGGCCTTTGTAAACTTTGGCATCGGCTTTCTGCTCCATTGCCTTGTCTGCTGGAGCTTGAGCGGTCGAGCCGGTTTCCTTGGTACAGCCAGCGGCCAGCAGAGCCAGCATGACGGCAACGGGGATGAATTTGATGATGGATTTCGCTTTCATCTTGAAGTCTCCTCTTTGTTAGTTGTGGAATGATGCAGCAGTTGATCAGGGGCAATTAATAAGTAAACTAAATAATAAATCAAGGAATTACTTTAAAACATTCATAAGTAAAATTCAAACCAATTTGTAGAGAAATCAGTTTCAGTCATTAATTTTGCCAAAAAAAAAGAAAGCCCGCAGAGCATGTCTCATGCGGGCTCTTTTTAAAAAAAATTTAGAGAGTTACCTCCCTATCTCCAAATCCACTCAGTTTTGAGATCAAGAGTCTTTTCCTCCTCATAGAAGGCGACTTCATTACCGTCGAAATCACCGAAGGGAACGTACCACAGGGTCACCGTAACATTCAGCTCATCATTGAGTAACTCTCGTCTGGATTTGCCATCCTTTTCCTGATCCTCAAAAGGATAGGTGATTTCGAAAGTTTCATGCTTGGTCTGACCGGGGGCAAGACTCGTCTCCCTTAAAAGACCACTCTTTTCGTAGGGGCCTCGGCCCATTTCACTCCCCCTGCCGAACCTTCCAGGGAAAGGCATATAAATTCTTTGTTCATTATAAACAACGGTATCATCATCGGTTTTAGCGGTCACATCCAGGACCAGCCGGTTAGGAGTGGGTCAGCCGTCTGGAATGACATGACCAGCCTTGTTGTACATCGAAACGTCTATGATACCGATGGGCACAACGCCTTCTGCTTTATTTTTTCGCCAGAAAATCGAGCGACCCTCAACTTTGACATCGAGCGCCATTTCGATCATTGCCTCATCCTTGTAGGATTGCATGTCATGACCGAGTCCAGATTTCTCCATATGGCATTCCTGGCATGATTCACTTCCCCCATGGGCGACGTAGGAGAAAAGGTAGCTGCCGTAAATGGTTGCACACTGAGAAGGATGGTCAAGCTCCAGGTTGGGACCAACTCCGTGGCACTGGCCGCAGAAAATGGATTCACTCAAAGCTGGGGCTTCTGCCATATTGACAAACTCTTCATCTTCATGTTCGCCTTCTTGGGCGCCGTACACCGTATCGGACTGAGGGTAGCCGTCTGCCCACTTGTGAATGAGCGCAACTTTGTTGTGGCAAACCATACAGCCAATGTTGAGGCTTTCAATAGTTTCCTCAAGTTCATCAGCTTTGTCGTCGTCGCCGTCTCTGTAGGCTTGCTGCCATCCCCTGATAGTGGAAACGATTTCACGAGCAACGTCGTCAGTCGCTTCATCGAGTTGAGGGAGATGACATTTGGCGCATATCATCAGGTGTTCGACGGTAATGTCATCATCAGTTTTCACGCCCGAGTAAGGAAATAATTTAAGCCCTTTCTCGATGGCAGTAATGATGGTCGGGGCGGTACGCGGACTACCAAGAATAGAACGGGCATGTAGAGAATTCTCCCATTCGTCATAGATATCCTCATGACAATCGGCACACCTGCTGGAATCATAGCGCTCTGCAAGTTCGCTAATAGTTGTCGCTTTGGGCAGCGGTTCAGGTTTAGGTCCCCCTGCAGCTGAGGCGTTAAAAGCCAACAGTGCGCAACCGGCAAAACCGATCAGCCCAAAAATTAAAGCTCTTTTCATGGTTCCTCCTTGGTTGAAAATTAATGGGATACAGATGGATGGATAATTTCGGCAGCAGCGGGGCTAGCGACTCCCTCCGGCTGCCTTGCTGGGCATATAAATCCAAACAGATAGGCAAGCATTACATTCGATAGCAAAAGAGCTCCAAGTGTAGGATACACAATAATATGTAGTCTTCAGGTTTTGCCTACCGCAATAGCAGGTGAAAGTCAATTACTACAATGTGCTATAAATGCATTTAACTGTTAGATATTACAGGTAAAGAGTCTCTATTTAAAAAATGATGTACGGCAAGATAGAGAAGCTCAGGATCCATGGCGCCGGTTACCTCGCGGATTGAATGCATGGCCCAGGTAGGAACTCCGATGTCGACGCCTTCAATCCCTAATTCAGCGCTGGTGAGCGGACCGATAGTCGAGCCGCACAACATATCGCTTCTCATGACGAAATCCTGGGTTTGTACGCCGACCTCGGAACAGAGAAGTCTGAAGATGGCACCACTTCTGGAGTTGGAGCAGTAGCGTTGGGAACTATTAATTTTGATGACCGGCCCATGGTTCAGGATGACCTGATGATCGGTGTCGCTCTTGTCAACAAAATTTGGATGACTGGCATGGGCGTTGTCGAGGGAAATAAAAAAAGAATTGTTCATGCAGATAGCCTGATTCTCAAGACTGGTACATATCCTCGACAGGACCGAGGATGAGAAATTACTCAGGGCTCCGCTGCTGGTGGTGGATCCAATCTCTTCGTGATTGGTGAAAATGAGCATGCAGTTGGTCGAATTCTTATGTTGGAGTAAAGCCTGAAGCCCAACGAAACAGCTCAGCAGGTTGTCAAGTCGGGGACCGCAAATAAACTTTTTATCAAGACCGAAAAATTGAGGAGGGGAACAGTCGTAGCAAAATAGATCTGATCCCAGAATCGACCTCCAGGCGATATCAGGATAAAGCCTGCTGAGACGTTCTGAGAGCAGAGTATGCCATTGTTCTTCGGAGGTGATACTCTGTGCAAATACCGGACAGATATCGGTTTGGGCATTTATCTCACGCCCCTCATTGGCTTTCCTGTCAAGATGTATCGCCAGGCTTGGAATATAGAGAACCGGCTCCTTAAAATCGATCAAAAGAGAAAGGGGTGAACCGTTTTCAGATTGGACGGTAACCCTGCCGGCCAGAGAAAGTTCCCGGTCAAACCAGGTGTTAAGCAGAGCCCCTCCATATTTCTCTACCCCAAACTGAAAATATGGGGACACGGGTAAGCGTGGGTTAGGTTTTAGTTGAAGACTCGGGCTGTCGGTATGGGCACCGAGTATCCTGAATCCTTCTTGACTGAAATCTACATTGTTAAAAGTAAAGGCAATCAGTGAGCCATTTCTGATTACTGCGTATCGTCCCCCTCTTTCTAGCTGCCATTTCTGGCCCTCGTCGAGGACCTTGAAACCAGATTTTTTTAGAATCCGAACAATATTTGCGACAGCGTGGAATGGGGTAGGGCTATCACAGATAAATTTGAAGAGAGCGTCATTAAGTGGATTATCATTCATTTCGATCTGAATGGTTGCGGGGATTCTATAGAATTGTCTGGGGCATTATGTATTTCTTTGAATATGAAGACACAGCCGACAATGTGTCAATAATTTTACTGGTTACTGATATTTAACCTTCATATCATAAAGCGTATCCAGGTAGAAATCGCGCATCTTCAATTTTATCCTGCTTGACTCGATTTCGATGATCAGACTATCAATGGAATCTTTGATGTCGATCCCATGCTTGTTTCTACCTTCCTGGTTGGCCTTTTCAATGATCAAAATAGCATAAAAATTAACCACCATTCGAGACATGGAGTCCCTGCGGAATAAATAGAGCCTGCCTCCCATAGTGTTGAGGAAAAAGCCGGCATAGGCATAGAGCGGATCCTGACCGATAGTAAGGTTGAAACGATCCTTGAGACAATCAGGGTCACCGGTGAGTTGATAAAAATCTGCCAATATCTGCTCAAAGGTGGCCTGCTCACGGTCAAGAATACCTTTGAGGACAAGGATGTTTTTCTTACCGATTATCCGAAAAAAATGGGCGGTATTCTGAAGAATGGTGAACAAATCATCGGTCTCGCCGCTGACGATAGGAGGATTATCGACCAGTTTCTGGATTAGTTCAGGGAAATAAATGGCACTTGGAGAGTCGAGTTGGAACTCTTTGATGTAATCCCTGGTGTCCAGGGTATTGAAAAAAGATTCGACGTTGTCTGCCAACCCGCTGCAATAGCCGTCCCCGGACCCTTGGGTGATGTTTTTGTCTGATCCCGGAATCATGGCCTGACCAGCCGTTCCAGATTGGGTGAGTGAACCATCGTTCTGATTTTCAGTGCTACCGGTAAGATCTTGACTCAGTTCTTGGGAGCCCGCAGCCTTTGAATTTTCGTTACCAGAGGTTGGGCTGGAGTCAGTAATCCCGGTGGTAGACTGAGAGCTGGAAGAGGAACCAATGGAACTGCGCAACCCATCAATGGAGTCTGGACTGAGAAAAAATACTAAGAGCAGAATCACGATTACGAGTATAAGAAGAGCAATAATGATGTAGTGAACAACTGATCCGGAAGCGCCTGGTTTGTCGAGATGCTCCAATCCGTGTTTTTCCATTTGGTCTATGTGGGTAAATAATTGAAATAGTAGTAATCTGTCCATCGTTACTATAACGGGTCACCGATCATAAGTCACGAGGGAAATGGCTGCCGGTCGGTCTGTTAAAAGACATAGATATTCAACCCCTTAGATGGCAACAAGACGACTTGTTATGGTTTGTCAATGAATGGCCATTCATCATCCTTTTATACTTGACGGGCTGGAGTGAAAACACTATTTTAAGCGACTGCTTTGTTGAATGTGAAGGTCAATTCATGATTACTATTGAAGCCTTTAACCCACAAAATAAATTATCGGAGGATGTAAAATGACTGTATGCGTAGTTGGCCACTCGAACCCGGATACCGATTCTGTAACTTCTGCCATTGCTTATGCTACTCTTTTGAATGCCCAGGGAACTGAGGCAAAAGCCTGTATGCAGAGTGAAGCCGAAGCACTCAATCCTGAATCCAAGCTCGTTTTGGATCGTTTTGGTCTCGCCGCTCCTGAAGCAATATCTGACGCCGGTGGTAAACAAATTGCTCTTGTCGATTTCAGCGATATCGGCCAGGGGCCAGCCAACCTTGGCGATGCTGAGGTTGTGGCTATTGTAGATCACCACAAAATTGGTGATGTAACCACCAACAATCCGATTCTATTCAGGGCGGAACCTGTTGGCTGCACCGGTACTGTTCTTAACAAAATGTATAAAGACGCCGGCGTTGCTATTCCTAAAGATGTCGCCGGAGGCATGCTCTGCGCCATTTTGAGTGACACCGTTAATTTCAAGTCACCCACCTGCACGGATGACGATAAAGCTGCCGTCGCAGAGCTCAAGGGAGTGGCAGGTATCGACGATACCGACGCTCTGTTCATGGATATGCTCAAGGCCAAATCCGCAGTTGATGGTGTTCCGGCCAAAGACCTGCTCTTCCGCGATTACAAAGATTTCGATATGAAGGGCAACAAGGTTGGCGTTGGTCAGCTCGAACTGGCTACAATTGATCAGGTTGCAAATGTACGCGACGAGTTGATGAAGGCGATGGAAGAAGTAAAAGCCGATGGTCGTCACACAGTTCTGTTGATGCTTACTGACGTGGTCAAGGAAGGAACCGACCTGGTTGTACTTTCCGATGATGCTGCCATGATCGAGAAAGCCTTCAATGGTAAACTGGAGAATGCATCCATGTGGATTGATGGCATGATGAGCCGTAAGAAGCAGACCGTTCCCAATCTGCAGGAAGCATTCGGCTGCTAAGTAACACCGCACAAATTCTTAAGCAGTTAAAGCCCGGTTCTTTTTGAGCCGGGCTTTTTTTATGTTTAGCTTAATTTTTACGGTTCATTTCTATCTGTTTTTTGGCGTCCCTGATGATATAGTCGATCTGGGGGTCGGCCCGCCCGCTATGGGATAGAGGAAGAAAGCGGCTCTCAAAGGTGCTGACTTCATTGATGGCAGTACCTGATTCTTGCTGTTTCTCAAGTCGCTCAATCTGTTTAGATATTTCTGAATGGCTGTCTTTTAACTGAGCAATTTTATCGTTTTGGGAGGCAGCGTCCCAAGGGTTGGTTTCCAATCGCTGCAATTGCAGACTAATTGATTTCAGACGCATTCTCAGATCAATGAGGATGGATGCGGTGTTTTCACCTAACGGTTGGCCATTCCAGTCCACCGACAGAACTCCCTGGTAGCGACCACGATTGCCTGTTTGAGTGACAATGGTCGTTCCTGTCAGAAAGGGAGCAACGTTGTTTTTGGCGTTGTCCCCTGCAATTACAATATGAATTTGAGGATATTGGCTGACCAGCTCGACGATGTTGGAGATCTGCATGGTGGCGAGTAAAAGGATGAGATCGAAAGATTCTTCGAGTTCAGGAAGCAGTTCAGCCAGCACTGGAATCGGTTCTTCTATAACGAAATCCTCCGACTCAACCCCCACAGGATCGGTAATACCGACTATGGCAATTAGGAGATTGTCTATTCGTTTAGATCTGAACGGTTCGAATACACGCCGGCCCTGGCGATCGTATAGGTTCGCAGAGGTCCAGGGGATCCCCTGTTCAGCGGTTTCCTGCAGCAGGTCAAGACCACCGGATAGATCTTTAGGGCCGACTCCCACCGCATCGAAGCCTAGTAAATTATAAATATCGGCAACTGCTCTTGCGTTAATATACTCAATAGAGCTGGAACCGTATTGGCCACTCGTATGAAACAGCGGATTGCCGGCATCAACGTTGATAACCGGACCACCGGTGTTTTCCCATATCTTGTTGAGAATGTATGCTTTTTCGGACAGACCGCCCAA
>JBPCUV010000124.1:0-11816 GCA_051010975.1 Desulfocapsaceae bacterium | reverse complement strand
TGATTCCAGGCGTGAGACGGTTCGCTCGCTTTTGGATCACATCTGTAAACAGGTTCCAGACGCCAGAAATTCGATCTTTTCAGCTCTTGGCAACGTCCGAGAGGGATATATGTTATAAACTAATCCTCACCATTAGGAATAGATTGGAGCGCCGGGAGGCTTCATGAAATCAGACCATATAAAGACATTGATACAGGAATCTGTGGCAGGCAGCAGTGTGACGGTTGCCGGCTGGCTCAGGACCAGAAGAGACAGTTCAGGATTTTCTTTTCTCGAGCTGAACGACGGTTCCTGCCTGGCCAACCTTCAGGTGATTGCCGACAAAAGTCTGGCCAATTACGAAAGTGAAATTAAAAAGCTTACGACCGGTTGTAGTTTGGTGGTCAGGGGAGAGCTGAAAGAGTCACCCGCCAAAGGTCAACGGGTGGAAGTCGTTGCCGATTCGATAGAGGTGGTTGGTTGGGCCGATCCCGAGCACTACCCCCTACAGAAGAAGCGCCATTCGTTTGAATTCCTGCGTGAAATTGCTCACCTGAGACCACGGACTAACGCCCTCGGGGGAGTCGCCAGGGTGCGGTCACGGCTTAGCTATGCCGTTCATGAATTTTTCCACCGCAAAGGTTTTCACCAGATCCATACTCCTGTAATCACTACCAGCGATTGCGAAGGGGCAGGGGAGATGTTCCAGGTGGTCACCGAGCAGGAACTAAAAGACGGCAGTCGAAAAACCGATGGGCTCAACAGCTTCTTTGGCAGCAGAGCCGGGTTGACGGTGAGTGGTCAGCTGCAGGCCGAGGTGTTCGCCCAGGCGCTCGGCTCGGTCTACACCTTTGGCCCGACCTTCAGGGCCGAGAATTCGCACACCAGCAGGCACCTGGCAGAATTCTGGATGCTGGAACCGGAGATGGCTTTCTGTAATCTCGACTGTAATATGGATCTGGCGGAGGAGATGCTGAAGTTCCTCCTCAATGATGTTCTTGAACATTGCCAGGAAGATATGGCGTTGTTTGACCGATTTATCGAAAAAGGGTTGATTGATAAACTGCGTAATGTCACTGACAACGATTTTGTCAGAGTCAGCTATTCCGATGCCGTTGAGGAGCTTTTGAAATGCGGCCGCCGCTTTGAATTTCCTGTGAGCTGGGGGGTTGACTTACAATCCGAACATGAACGCTATCTCACTGAAGAAGCCTATCGGCTGCCTCTTATCGTTACCGATTACCCCGCTTCGATAAAACCTTTTTATATGCGGGTCAATGATGATCCCACCACAGTTGCGGCCATGGATATCCTGGTTGCCGGAATTGGTGAAATCGTCGGCGGCAGCCAGAGGGAGGAGCGCTATGATGTGCTGCTCGGCAGAATGCAGGAAGTCGGTATCGATGAAGAGGAGTATCAATGGTATCTCGATTTGCGCAGGTATGGGACAACTCCCCATTCCGGCTTCGGTCTTGGCTTCGAGCGCCTGGTACAGTTCGTCACCGGTATGCACAATATCCGCGAGACCATTCCGTTCCCGCGTACTCCCGGTTTTGCTCCCTGTTAAATTGTGCATGACAATTGATTCATTATTGCCAACCAGATCAGCCAGTGAGGTAGTTTCTTGAGCAAAGGGCCTGGTGTTGAAAAAATGTTCGATGCCATAGCTGATCGCTATGACTTGATGAACAGGGTGATGACCTTTGGTCAGGATCGACGGTGGCGGGAATTTGTGGTGGTCTGTGGAGGGGAAATCGGCAGCGGCTGGGTGCTCGATCTGGCTTGCGGCACCGGGGAAATAGCGGCACAGTTCAAGAGAAGTAATCCTGAAGCAAAAGTTATCGGTGCGGATTTCTCCCGAAACATGCTGATCCATGCATCCGGAGATCGGTCAGCTGCTGATATATGTTTTCAAGCCTGTGATGCCAATCAGCTGCCCTATCATGACCGGGTGTTTCAAGCTGTCAGCTTTGGTTACTTGTTGCGCAATGTGGACGACTCACTGACCGTCCTCAAGGAAGTATACCGGGTGCTGTCCGTTGGAGGACGAGTTGTCTGTCTCGATACCACACCACCGGCAAAAAATTTGCTCTACCCGTTTATACGAATCTACCTGGCAGTTGTTATACCTCTTCTGGGCAGACTTATCGCCCGGGATCAGTCGGCCTATGCTTATCTCACTGGTTCGACTATGGATTTTCACGATGCAGAAACCCTGGCCAGCCTCTTTCAGGAAGCGGGCTTCAGTGACGTTTCATTCAAGAAATTCATGTTCGGCACCATAGCCGTGCACTGGGGAAGAAAATGAGCCAAGCCGCCCTAACGATTCCGGTTGTCGAGGATCCTCTCACCTTGTTCGAGATGTTCTGCAGAAGCTGCAGGCTTCATAGAGACAAATGCGGGTATATCTATCGGGCTGGAGATCAGGAAATAGAAGTCACTTATCAGAAACTATTCGAAGACGTTCTGCTGCTTGCCGGTGCTTTCAGTCGAAAAGGAGTGGCCAAGGAAGACCGGGTGATGTTCCTGGCGGATAATCGCTATAGCTGGATAGTCACCGATCTGGCGATCATGTCTCTCGGTGCCGTTGGAGTACCGCGAGGATCAGACACTCCGGCCCAGGAGCTAATCTTCATCATGGAGAACAGTAGATGCTCCCATCTGGTGGTGGAGACCCAGGAGCTGTTTGAGCAACACCGGCCGAACCTTAAAAAGTTGGGAGCCCTGAAAAATATCTTTATCATGACCGGTCCGGCCATCCATTCGATTTTTGGTAAAACCTATACCTATCAGGATTTGCTGAAGGACAGGACCTACAGTGACCGTGACGTGGAACGTTTCCTTGAACGAGGCCTGGCGATTGATCCGGATGATCTTCTCACCGTGATCTACACTTCCGGTACCACCGGAATGCCCAAGGGAGTGATGCTGACCCACAGCAACATCATGCACAATGTCAGGTGCGTTCCGGTTATCATCGAGCTGACGCCGGAAGACAGGTGGTTATCCATTCTTCCCACCTGGCATATCTTCGAGCGCACCGCCGAGTATGTTGCCCTGGCCGGAGGATGCTGCCTGGTCTATTCATCGATTAAGACTTTTGCCCAGGATCTGGTCGATTATCGTCCCACCGTGGTAGCCACCGTTCCCCGGATATGGGAATCACTGCATAACAGGGTACTGGCAACATTAAGGAAAAAAGGTGCGATGGCCTCAACGGTGTTTGGCTTTCTGGTCAAGGTATCGACAAAATTCCGTCTAAACAGAAGGATATTGAACGATCAGGTCCCCCAGTTTCCTCAAAGTTCGTTGCTGAACAAAATGATGAAAAAAGCAGGGGCGTTGATTAGCTGCCTCCTGCTTGGACCTTTCTATCTGCTGGCCAGACATAAGCTGAAGCTGGTGCAGGAGCGGTTTGGGGGAAGATTGCGACTGGCGGTGAGCGGCGGAGGGAGCCTGGCAGATTTCCTTGAAGACTGGATCGATGCCGTAGGCATCCGTATAGTAAATGCCTACGGCATGACCGAATGTTCTCCGGCAATCGCCGGCCGCGGGCTGGACTGTCATACCTATGGAACTCTGGGGAAAGCAGTGATCCATACCGATCTGCGCATCGTTTCAGAAAAAGGGGTAGAACTTTCAGCCGGGGAGGAGGGATTGATCGAAGTTCGCGGACCCCAGGTAACCGTCGGCTACGACAACAATGAAGTCGAAACCAGACAGTCATTTACTGCCGACGGTTATCTCAAGACGGGGGATCTTGGTAAGTTGACCATCAACGACGAGCTGGTGATCACCGGCAGAGCAAAAGACATTATCGTACTGGCCAGTGGTGAGAATGTCGATCCCACCAGGATCGAAAGTACCATTACCATGTTTCCTTTCATCGAGGATGCGGTTCTTGTCGGCCAGGACAGACGAGGACTGGCAGCCTTGCTGGTCCCCAATCACGAAGAATTCAAGGGATGGGCGGAGAAGACCTTTTCCAACCTTCGCAAGGAAACCGAGGAGTTGCTGATCGACAACAGAATCCTCGACCAGATACGAAAAGAGATCAACCTGCTCCTCAAACCCAAAAGAGGATTCAAAGCCCACGAGCGACTGATGAGTATAACTTTTCTTGAGAAGGGGTTGATCAGTGGAGAGGAACTTACCAACACTCTGAAGAAGAAGCGCCATATCATTGAACGCAACTACCGGCAGAAGATAAACCAGCTTTTTCAGTAATAAATCTGGATGAGAGAGCTGGAGAAGTGCAGCGAATAGCCTTGCAAGTGCTTCAATGATATGAGAAAATTAGTAATAAAGGCAGCTAGTTTGATGTCGCAGCCAAGACAAGCAAAAATGCGGAGGTGACCATGAAACAGATTCGAGATATCAGACGCGTTGTAACCCCGATTGACTTTTCAGATAATTCCCGCCTTATTGCCGATTCATCCATGTTCATGGCCAGTAAATATGAAGCCTCACTTCATTTCGTGTTTGTTGTGCAGAATTTCGAGGATTACTCAGGTTTCTTTGTACCTCAAATGCATGTTCCCAACCTCGAAGAAGAACTGATGACAGGTGCTGAAGATCGAATGGAATCGTTTCTTGTTGAAATGCACAAGGCAACCACTCAGTTCAAGGTGAAAGAAGTGACCCATAAGGTCCTGATGGGTGACGTGGCCGAGCAGATTGTCGATTATGCCACTGAAATAAGAGCCGATTTGATCATCATGGGAACACATGGCTATAAAGGGCTTGAAAAAATCATGTTCGGCAGTGTCGCCGACAAGGTGGTCCGTTCCGCCCTGTGTCCGGTAACTACGATCAATCCCTATACCTGTTGCCACTGGGACGAGTGAAACGGCCTCAAATTTCTGCTGACAGTTCAGTTTGAACGGCCCGGGCCGGCTGTCCCAGGAACGGGTCGATTCCGAGTCGCAGTTTGCTGCTAGAACATGCGGCGGGTGGGCCATTTTTTTACCTTAAATATCGCTTGACTTTTCCCTCCATCTACCTACAGTTTTTTATGATTTCTCAATACGTTCCGTCGTTATCTGCAGGCTGACAACCAAGGCAGTAAATGATCGGACATTCCAGGCCCTACTATCCACCTCATAGGAGAATGCAATGTTGAAAAAAGAAATTACCGATGCACTGAATGACCAGATTAACAAGGAGATCTACTCTGCCTTCCTTTACATGTCGATGTCTGGGTATACCAACGATCTGGTTCTGAAAGGATTTTCAAATTGGTTCATGGTCCAGTATCACGAAGAAATGTACCACGCGATGAAGATGTATGAGTATATCCAGAGCCAGGGGGAGTCCGTTGTCCTCAAAACCATCGAGGCACCGCCCTCTACTTTTACATCACCTTTGGACGCCTTCGAGAAAACACTCGCCCATGAGCAGATTGTCACCCAGTCGATCGATGATCTGATGAATCTTGCCATCGATCACAGAGACCACGCCACTAAGATATTTCTGGAATGGTATGTCACCGAGCAGGTTGAGGAGGAGGATACCGCCGGCGATATGATTGCCCAATTAAAGATGATAGGCGATGATCCCCACGCGCTGCTTATGATGGACAGGGAGCTGGGGGGGCGTGTTGCCAGTATTCCCGTCGATTTCAGTAAAGGCGTGGAACAGGAAGAATAAGGATCGTCGGCGCTTTCACCTCCGTCGGGCTGCGTGGTTAGAGCACGCTGTCCATTCGACAGGGATACCTGCACAAAAGTAAAACCGGAGATGACGCGGGTTGGGGATACCCCTCTAGTAGCCTGCCATTTCTGGGATGACGATCAATAAAAGATTCTTTCACCTTTTTAGCACTGCCAGCAGTCCATGGACCGGGCGTGGTCTATCTGTGTCTGGAGCGAACCCCAGCAGGGAAGCAATATCACAGTTTGGCAGCAGATAAAAGATCAAGGATGATCTACCGTGCGACCCGGCCGGAAAATGATATTCGATCATCTCGCTCCATTGAGCCGGATAGTTGCCGCCGGAAGGCAGCAGGTTGTCGGCCGAATCGGATGATAAAGCAGCGGAGTTGATCAGGGTATCGAGATCGGTGATGATTTTCGTTCTGACCGGAGCACTGTCCGCGAGAAAACTCGATACCTGAGAAACCACGTAGGTCGGCCCGGCCTCGATGCGGTCCGGAACGGCGAGTTCGAGGATTGGTACTGGTAGTTCGTCGCTACGCTTTTCGAACTCGTTGAATAGTTCGTCTCCCGCCTCGGGAGAGGAAGCCAACCAGAGTGGAGCCTCAGGCAGAGGCGCGTTTCTCATCAGCGTCAGCCATGACCGAAAGCGCGTTCTTACCTCCCGTGGACGAGCGTCCTCGAGGTCGGCTTTTATACGCTCCAGTTCTCTGAACGGGTCTGTCTCCCCGGGTCCGGTTTCTCCCTGGAGTGAACGGAACATCTCCATCTCCTGGGCGTCTAGAAGTTGCAGTTCCTGGTGCAAATCCTCTTTTTCTTTTTTCAATATCTCGGATATGGCCAATACCAGTCGGGCCTGCCAGAGATCGAGCTGCGTATCGTTTTCCTTCGAGAGTGAGGCCGTAGTGCTGCCGAGCAGAGAGGAAATGATCTGATAGCGCTTTTCACCACCGAATTTATCTTTTTTTGTGGACATGGCGGCTATGGTCAAGGCCGAGAGCTGGGTGGCGTAGTCGTCCTTTCGTTCTCCGATATCATGTATCAGTCGGGTAAATCTTTGTCGATCCTCCTTGAGTGGAGCCGGAATGTGGGCACGGCAGAGACCGCTGTCGATGAACATATCACGGTCGGCTTCGGGAGCATCGGGATCGGATTCCACCGGCTGCAGGTAGTAGAGCGGGGTGCCGAACAGCAGTAGCGGAAATTGGCGGTAGCTGAAAATATCGGTGTCCGGAAAAATGAGGCTCGGGTATAGTGGTTTCATATGCAGGATATCAAGGAAAAAATTCGTTTTACGGTTTCGGCACTGCTCTATCTTTTATTCAATCTGCGCATCGGTACCGATCTGTCAACTTCTTTCAAGGCCACTGGCTGGCAAATTTTGCAGACGGCACCGTACGTCGCCGGTCTGACCTACCTAATTGTATCTGTGCTGCAGTACATGGGCGACGGTTCGAAACTGCCCTGGGACCGGAGGCTGCGTCTTTTCTTCGCCATCGGTATTATGGCCGGCTTGATCCTCGCTATTTGGGAATACGGCGGGGTCCGGCTTTACTGAGCTCCGGCCAATGTTTCATCATCTCCAGACAAGCCTGTCCGGTTGAGAGGACCGCACTCTGAGCAGCGGTTCATTGATGTCGATTCCGATGTCTGAACATAGTATAGGCCGCCATTGTTGTTGTCAATCGCCTGTGTTATTGTCAGTCCGGAAATTCTCGAACAGCAGCACCAACCAACATTATCGTTCCGGACAAGCGACAGCAGCTCATGTTTGTTCTCTATAATTCAAACCGAACCGAGGCGCTTGCCGAGCAATTAGCCAGGGTCATCAGTAACACCGGTGGCCATACGCTTTTCGCTAAGGCTATTTTTCTGGTCCAAAGCCGTGAAATGGAGCGGATGCTCTGCCAGTTTCTGGCAGATCGTTTCGGGGTCTGGGGGAACAGCAGGTACCTGCTGCCGATGCAGTTCATTGAGCATATCTGTCAGATCCTTGGAGTGAACCTCGACAGTGCTGCCTTCGACCGTTCGATTCTCACCTGGCGCCTGGAGCTGCTGCTGCGTGATCTTGCCGATCCGGCCATGCAGCCGCTGAAATCTTATCTTTCAGGCGACCAGTCCGATTTGAAGCGTTATCAATTCGCCCGGCAGATAGCCCATCTCTTTGACCAATATCAGATCATGCGTCCGGAGTTGATTCGGGCCTGGGATCGGGGGCGCCGTTTTACCACCAACAGCTCGGAGGGTTGGCAACTGTATCTCTGGGAAAAACTCAGGGAACAGAGTTCGGGGAACCATCGTGGTGAGGTGATCAGTGGACTGATAGATCGTCTTCAGGAGTCTCCTGATTATATTCCCCCAGAGCTTGGGCGGATCTTCGTGTTCGGACTGCACACCCTGCCGCCGCTGTTCCTGACTACTCTCAAGGCCATGGCAGGGGCCACTGATATCCATTTTTTCCTTCTCGCTCCCTGTGCGCACTATTGGGGAGACATTGAGACCATTAGGACCCGGGTCGGCCGTGACCCAGTTGAGAGCGAAAAATTTGGATCGGGAACCTTTCATCCCCTACTCGCCGGGTTGGGTCGTCAGGGTGCCGACTTTCAGGAACTGCTGCTTGATCAGGTGGAGGAAATGATTGATGGACCGGATCTATTCGTCAGTCATGATGATAAGATTGACACCCCGGTTCTGCAGCGGATTCAGAACGATTTACTCGCTGGCGTCTGGGACGAAACAGAGACGTCGGCATCAAGTATTGAGAGCGATGATTCGGTGGTAATCGTTTCTTGTCACAGCCGCATGCGCGAGACCTCTGTACTCAAGGATTATATTCTTAAGTGGCTGTCCGACGATCCTCAGCTCCGGTTGCACGATATCGTTGTCATGGCCCCCGATATTCAGCTCTATGCCGACCTTATCCCTGCCGTCTTCAAAGATGTGGTACATGATATCAGTGACTGCCGGAAGCGGCGGGATAATCGCTATGTTGAGATTTTTTCCCAGTTTCTGGATCTATTTTCTGGACGATTCTCGGGGCCGGAGATCGTAAGTCTGCTCGACCAGCCGGAGGTGAGAACCACCTTCTCGATTTCATCTGCTGATCTGGAGACGATAAGATACTGGCTCAAGGATGTCGGTATCCGCTGGGGATTGTCGTTGGAGCAGCGTCATCAGGACGGTTTGCCAGATTTTCAGACAGGTACCTGGCTCAACGGGTTGGAGAGAATGCTGCTTGGTCTTGCCGCAGGATCGAAGGAACCTATCGACTCGGTGGTTCCCTACGTTGACATAGAAGGCGGTGATGCTGAATTACTCGGCGGCCTCTGTTCGTTCATCGAACTGATCGATCAGAGTCGCAGGGAGACAAAAGATCCCCTGACCCTGCTCGACTGGTCCAAACTGCTACCCAAAATCTCCGGTCTGCTTTTCGGCGATATTGATTCTGCCGATTTTCTCAAATTGCAGGAACTGCTGACCGGTCTGGCCGAGCAGTCAGGAGGCCGTCATAACCAGCGGCTAAGTTTTGAGGTGATCCAGCAGTGGTTCGAGTATGAAGCTGAGGCTACTTCATCAATGGACTTTTTAAAGGGGCGTCTGACTTTTTGTTCAATGCTGCCGATGCGCTCGATCCCTTTTAAAGTCATTTGTCTGCTTGGCCTCAATGATGGAGAGTTTCCTAAACAAGATCGGTTTCTACCGTTCAATCTGCTTACTCAGAGCTATGAAAAAGGTGATCGCTCACAGCGGGCCGATGATCGCTATCAGTTTCTGGAGGCAATTCTGGCCGCCCGGCAGCGGCTGTATCTCAGTTACATCGGCCAGTCGATCAGAACCAATGAGCCAATTCCGCCGTCACCGGTAGTATCGGAACTGATAGAATCGATAGAGCAGAGTGGTGCTTCGGTCACTGTCCGCTGCCACCCCCTTCAGCCCTTCGATGCATCATACTTCTCCTCTGAGACGGATCTGTTCAGTCACCACCGTTATTATTGCCGCACCGCTCAGTCGTTTCGCTCGCCTCCCGGCGAAGTCCTCGGGCCGTGGTTTAATGATCAGCTCGATGTAGTAGTGGATGATCATCTTCACTTTGATGATTTGATGAGCTTTGTCGGCAACCCACAGCGGTTTTTTGTCAGCCGCATCCTGAAAATGACACTTCGGACCGAAGAGGAACTGCTCGAAGACAATGAGCCTTTCAGTCTTGAGGCGCTGGATCGCTATCTGGTCAGCCAGGAAGTGCTGGATGCACTGATAAGAGATACTTACACAGAGCGTCTTTTCGATGAATTACTGGAGAAACAGGTCTGGCCGCTTGGCTATCCCGGCCGGATGCAATTTGAAAAACTCCACAGTGAACTGGAAAAATTTGCAGCCAGGCTAAAAATTACGGAGTCGGGAGAGTGGCTGGAGAATATTGAATTCGACGTCGATATCGGCCAGACAAGGATATCCGGAGTTCTCGGCAGCCGCTGCGATAACGGATTACTGGTGTATCGATATGGTTCTATAAAAGGGCGAGATCTCCTGCAGGGCTGGCTTCTTCATCTGGTGGCCGGTGCAGCAGGTGAGAGAACCGGGCCGACCACCATCCTGCTCAAAGATGCTACTGTCACCATAGACGCAGACAGTGGTACCGTCGAAGACCTGCGGGGGCTGGTCGAGTTATACCAGCGAGGTTGTAAACAGCCTTCCAAACTATACACGGAAGCCGCCTTTAACTATTGCCGACAGGTTTTTTCAAATCGAGAGAGGGGCCGAACCGAGCCACTGGTGAAGGCGATTAAGACATTGGATCGTCAGATCGATAACGGCTATGTGGAAGAGCTGGGGATCCTGTTTAGAGAACCTCGTGGTGCGGTACTCCTAGACAGCGAGTTTGAGGACCTCTGCAGAGAATTAATTCTGCCGATCATGGAGCGGGTGAAAATAGACACCAACGTTTGACATGGTTGAAAAAACAGACATCTTTGATGGCGCTTCAACGCCGCTGGAGCAAGGAATCACGCTTATTGAGGCGAGTGCGGGAACTGGCAAGACGTTTGCGATCAGCATGCTGGTTTTACGCGCCGTGGTCGAGTTGGGAGTGGACCTCAAAGAAATTCTCGTGGTTACCTATACGGTTGCTGCAACCGAAGAGCTTCGAGGGCGTATCCGCAGCCGTCTGGTGCAGGCCAGAAACCTGCTGCGTGAAGAACGGGGCCAAGCCGATCCGGTGCTGAAACATTGGCTCGCGGGTATTGACAACAGAGATGCGGCAGGACGTCAACTTGATTTGGCACTGCTTGACATCGACTCCATGGGAATCCACACCATCCACGGATTTTGCCAACGGATTCTGGCCGAGCAGGTTTTGGAGAGTGGCCATTTTTTCGATACTGAACTGATTTCAGACACCAGTGCGGTCCGCAACAATGTGATTCGAGATTTCTGGCGTAGACGTCTTTACCCGGCGGAGAAACGCTACGGCGCTTTGATCGTCGGCTGCTATCCGACACCCACGTCTCTTTATCAAAGCATCAGAGGCGCGGAAAATCCCCTGAGCAAGATTCTTCCCGAAGAACTAACGCTGGATAACGCCTGCCATGCACTTGACGGTGGCTGGGAGCGGCTGAAATCCTGGTGGATAGAAAACGGAACGCGACTAGAAGATGAACTAACGGCAGCCGATCAGAAAGGCTTTTTAAAGGCCGAACCAGCAAGAAAATATCGTGGCTGGCTGGAGTCGATCGATTCGAGCTTCAGCCGGGGAGATTCACCCGATTCCGCGGTGGTGGAAAATCTTCTGGAGGAGCATATGGTTGCCGCTGTTAACGGCAACAAAGTTAGGGGAGAAGAAAAAAAGCGGGCGCTCGCAGCCGGTTGGAGCCTACCGGGAGAAGCTGCTGAGAACTACCTTGCGGGGGTCGATACCCTGTTGCTTTCTGTCAGGCTGGAACTGGCCATACACTTACGCGAAGAGCTCACCCAACGATTGCACGAGCAGGGGCTGGTAAGTTTTGATGAGCTGATAATCTACCTGGCCCAGGCTATCAGATCGGCAGATGGAAAGACTCTGGTCAGTCAGGTCGGCGGCAGGTATCGAGTTGCGCTTATCGATGAATTTCAGGATACCGATTCGGCCCAGTATGAAATATTTTCAACCCTCTTTGGCAAGGGCGCGCATCATCTTTACCTGATTGG
>JBPCUV010000123.1:0-2790 GCA_051010975.1 Desulfocapsaceae bacterium | reverse complement strand
TGATGTATTCGAGTTATCCGAAAATCATCTGGGGATTGTAATGGCTGATGTATGTGATAAAGGGGTTGGAGCTGCTCTGTTTATGGCTCTTTTTCGAAGCCTTATCAGAATTTTTTCGGCTGGTCTTCATATCGAGAAGCCAGGTGCATCCGATAAAGCAATTCCCCCTGATTTGCTCGCTGGTGTCAATGAGCTTCCGGCAATCACAAGTTCACCGCTGCTTGCCCCCCTCAATGCCATAGGAGCCACGAACAACTACATTGCCAAACATCACGGAGATGTGAGCATGTTCGCCACGATGTTCTTTGGTGTGTTGGACTCTGAAAACGGCGTGTTGTCATATATAAACGGGGGGCACGAACCAGTTATAATTGCAGGTCCTCAAGGGGGAGTAAAAAATACGCTTGATCCCACAGGACCGGCAGTTGGAATGTTGCCCGATATTGAGTTTGAAACGGGACAGACAGTAATCGAAGCTGGTGATACACTCTTTGCTTTTACCGATGGAGTGTCTGAGGCGCAATCGGCCGATAATGAGCTGTTCACCAAAGACAGGCTGCTTTCACTATTTCTTGAACCATTTGATTCCATTGATGAATTGATGCAAAGAATAGAAGGCCAACTGGTGGGTCACGTGGGTACTTTTGAACAATTCGATGATATTACTTTTATGTCCTTACGGAGGCTAATGTAGCTCATTATATTCTCACACTGGTATCCCTTCCTATATGTATAACCAGAAATGTTCGATAAACAGGCAGAGTCCTGGAATTTAGGCTCAGCCCAATATTTGAAACTGCCAGTGGAAACTTCTCTTTTGGGTTACTTCCCCCAATTCTAATATAGTCAGGAATAGTCTTAGACTGAAAGTCGCTTAATGGATGGAGTGGGTACAACTGGCAATCTTAAACAAATTTGTTGATTTGATTGAAGCTGGAACATCATCATCAAAATCACCCCAAAGTAATTTGAAGCCCCCAAAAGTATATTCAATTGTAGGTGTTTAATTTGAATTGGCTCGTTCTATAAATGGTTTAATATTGGAAAAGGCCTGATCCCAAATAGTTTGCATCATCTCCCTTGATTCGTCTACAGGACCCGACTCTGGTCTTCTGACATAATTCGAAAAAAGTGTTCCCTGTTCTGTGGGAGTGAAATGATACGTGTTGTCATAGATCAAATTATTGGGGCCAGTTTCATAGCAGGTGAAGTATTCAAAAGCTTTCCAGTCAAGGACTTTATAACGAAATTCAAGGTCGCCATGAGCACAATGAAAACTGGATTCCACACCGACCCTACCACCCATATCATCCGTTCTCCCGCCTTCAGAAAAACCTAACATTTTCAGTTTAATGTCACTCTTAGTGATATAGTCCCACACTACTGCTGGCGGGACATTAATCTCAGTTTCAAAGGAAACCCACGCTTCATCTTTGGTTACAACATTTCTTGTTTTTTCTTTTTCTTTTTCCCATTGAGTCTTCAAACAATGAACAACCATATCCACTTCACCGACATGCTCGTAATTGTCCTTGTAAGGTTTTAAGTCTGTGCAGTAGGTGTCTAGCTCCAAAGATTCGGCTGCGGTTTCAGTAAAAAGCGCATAGGCTTGGATGCCTGTCAGCTCAATCACTTGATTTTTCATCATGCGATGGGCCAAAATAACATCGGCTCCAACCAATTCTTCTCTTTCTGCTAATTGTTGGAGCATGTAGTCGCCATAATGGACGAATATTTTTAAGTCGAGACCAGAAATATTCTTACACGCATTGCAGGCGCAACTCGTGTTGAATTGCATGAGTTCCTGTTTTCTTGAGAAAGCAAAATAAATGTCTTCAACAAGTTCTATAAGAATCTGATTTTGAAGAAAACTGTCCTCCGGTACATACGATAAAATAGCGTCCCCTTGAAAATTTGAAACAACAAGCGGAGGCTTGATATTCTCGATCTGCGCATCAAAGAGTGATTTCAAAATCTCCTGAGCATGATCTAATTCGGATTTAGTCAGGTAGGCCGTATATCCTGTAATATCAGTAATGACAAAATACCCCTTTTGTACCATAGCGAACTCCTACAATTTCCAAATATCATTTTCTTAAGAAGAAATAATGTTCTATCCTTACAAGTACTTATTGGCAGAAAACACAAATTTACCATCCCGATTATAGGGAGGAGGTTCCACCGAAATAGTCACGATTGTGGTTACGCCGAGTGGTTGCATCACTAAATGCTATAAAAGGTCAGGAGAGCGTGTCTTTCAATGCTGACAGTAACGCTCGATATATGGCATTGCAGAAATCTTCAACCTCATTCTCTCTCGCAGAATTAAAACTCGCACTCCACTCCACAAGAGTATTATCACCGGCTGTGGTCAGTTGGACCGTACCGATATAACTCTGCACTGAAGTATTTGAAACTGGATCAGGCCCGTCGTCTATCGTGTAGGAGAATGTGTGTCCATCGCTATCGAGCTTGATCAGAGTTTCATGAAACGCATCATTTAAAATCCGTTGGGCACCAATCTCACTGCCCTTTTTGTCTCCAACCTTTTTTACGTCGGTGATCACTCCTGGAGCCCATGACATATCATGAAAATCATGAATAGTTTCCCAAACTTTGGAAACCGGAGCCTTTATTTCAATAGTGTTACTTAGATCTCCCATGGTTCATTCCTCCTCACCATTGGGTTTCATTTAGATAAATCTTACTATCTCAATCCTGCTCCACATTATGTGGATATTTGAAATAGCATCTCTTCGTGTTGCTTCATGCCCATCCAAGCTGCTGGAG
>JBPCUV010000122.1:0-3143 GCA_051010975.1 Desulfocapsaceae bacterium | reverse complement strand
CTTGAGTCGATCAGTGAACAGCAGAGTAAGGTAAATATCCAGGAGTCGGATATCCTGGTCTCCGGCGGCAGAGGACTTGAAAATGAAAAGGGGTTTGAGCTGATTACCAAGTTGGCTGAATCCTTGGGTGCAAAAGTTTCGGCCTCCAGGGCGGTCGTTGATGCCGGCTGGATCCCTTATCCCCATCAGGTTGGGCAGACAGGTAAAACCGTGGCGCCGAAGCTTTACATCGCCTGCGGAATTTCCGGGGCGATCCAGCACGTAGCCGGGATGCAGTCCTCAGAAACCATCGTAGCAATAAACCGGGATGCTGATGCGCCGATTTTCAACGTTGCCGATTTTGGTGTGGTTGGCGATCTCTATGAGGTTATTCCTAAATTAATAGATAAGATTGAGGAGAAACGCAGCCAATGACAGATCATCATAAAATCGCCGTTGTTACCGGCGGGAGCCGTGGTATCGGTCGGGCAATCTGTGCTCGATTGGGACGTCTGGGCTGTTTTGTCTGGGTCAATTATGTGAACCGATCAGATGCTGCAGAAGAGACCATCAACCTGGTGAAACAGGTCGGAGGTCAGGGGCAGACAGTACAGTTCGACGTCGCAGACTTCGATCAGGTTCAGAGTGCATTTAAATCGATTGTCGCCGAGAGCGGTTCCATCGATATGGTGATCAATAATGCCGGGATCACTAGAGACGGGCTGGTAGCAAGGATGAAGGAGGCCGACTGGGATTCTGTTTTAGACACCAATCTAAAGGGTGCATTTGCGTGTGCCAAAGCAGCCGTAAAGCCTATGATGAAGAATCGCTGGGGCCGAATCGTCAACGTTAGTTCCATAGTCGGGTTTTCCGGCAACGGTGGCCAGGTAAATTATGCGGCTGCCAAGGCTGGTATGGTCGGCTTGACTAAATCTCTGGCCCGGGAGTTTGCTTCCAGAAAAATCACGGTTAACTGTGTCGCACCGGGCTATATCGTTACCGAGATGACCCAGGAGCTAGATGAGTCCGTTAAGGAAAAAATGCTTAGTGAAATTCCGCTTGCTGCCCTTGGTGAAGCTGAAGATGTGGCGGCGGCGGTTGAGTATCTAGTGAGTGATCAGGCTGGCTATGTGACCGGTCAGACTATTCATGTCAATGGTGGAATGTATATGTAAGGTAGTTCTGAAAATGGCACTTTCAGCCGATTTCGTTGTCATCGAGACGAGAGGGTGTAGCTATTCGGACCACCTTCATTCTAATCGTTGCTCGAACTCGCTCGAATTCGTTGCTATTTCAAAGCAGCAGGAAGTGATTATAATGACGGGCGAGAGACAAGTTGAACGACCATCATTATCAAATTTAAGTTGCAAATTTAACGCAATTATAAAAGATTGCATCATTTGCCCCTATGTGGGAAACAATCTCATAATAACATGGTGCGGGCAGCCGCGCTTGGAAAGAAAAATCAGCAAGGAGAAGAAAAATGGCTATAAATCAGGAAATGGTAGATATTATTGTTGAGCAGTTGAGCGTCGAAAAAGACAAGGTCGTTTCAGAAGCATCATTCGTGGATGATCTAGGTGCTGATTCTCTCGACCTGGTCGAATTAATCATGGCCATGGAAGAGAAATTCGATATCGAGATCCCGGATGAGGATGCAGAGAAGATAGTAACCGTTCAGGATGCCGTTGACTACGTTGACAAACTCAAGTAAGAGCCATTGGCCGCAATCGTGAAATGATTCAATTCCAAGGAAACATCGATGGCTAGCCGAAGAGTAGTAATTACCGGGACTGGACTGGTGACTCCTCTTGGTACCGGAGTTGCCAAGACCTGGAAAAACATCTGTGCCGGGATGAGCGGGGTGGAGCGTATTACCCGCTATGATCCGACCGGCGATCCTGTCCAGATAGCTGCCGAAGTCAAAGATTTTATAGCAGAAGATCACTTTGACAAGAAGGCGGCAAATAAACTCAAGCTTTTTGTGAAGTATGCACTGGTCGCAACGCACATGGCGCTCGAAGAAAGTGGTCTTGAGATAACCGACGAAAATTGTGGTCGGGTCGGGGTTATCACTGGCTGCGGAATGGGCGGGCTACCAACCATTACTGAGCAGCATGAAATCTTTCTCAACAAGGGATATAAGAGGATTTCACCGTTTTTTATACCCACCGCGATCCCCAATATGCCCTCAGGACATATTTCCATGGCCACCGGATCAAAAGGGCCCAATTTGTCCATGACTACCGCCTGTGCCGCAGGGACCCACGCAGTGGGTGAAGCCTACCGGCATATAAAATACGGTATGAGCGACGTGATGATCAGTGGAGGCGCCGAAGCTGTGATTTGCCCTCTAGGGGTGAACGGTTTTACTTCGATGAAGGCACTTTCCAAAAGAAACGACAGCCCTGCCGAAGCGTCAAGGCCATTTGATAAAGATCGTGACGGTTTCGTCATGTCTGAAGGGTCTGGTATCATCATTTTGGAAGAATACGAACATGCCAAAGCCAGAGGTGCTGAGATCATAGCCGAGGTAGTAGGGTACGGGTTGAGCAGCGATGCCTATCATATCGCTGCGCCACCTGAGGATGGAGAAGGAGCAGTAAGGTCCATGCGTTTTGCCCTGGAAGATGCTGGGCTCAATCCGGAAGAAATCGACTATATCAATGCCCATGGTACTTCGACGCCTCTGAACGATCGCTGTGAGACCCTGGCAATAAAAACCGTCTTCGAGGACCACGCTTATAAATTGGCAATCAGTTCGACAAAATCGATGGTAGGCCATATGCTGGGTGCTGCTGGAGGTGTTGAGGCAGTTTTACTGGCGCTGAGCATCAGAGACCAGGTCGCCCCGCCGACCATCAACTTGCATGAACCGAGCCCCGACTGCGATCTCGATTATGTACCGAACAGTGCCAGAACAATGAATATCCGCTACGGACTTTCAAATTCATTTGGATTTGGCGGCACTAATGGGGTTGTCATATTCAAGCATTTCACCGGATAAGGGTAATCGAGCATCATGAAGATAGCGATCGGCTCTGATCATGGCGGTTTTGAATTAAAGAATTTACTGGTGGCAAAACTTTCCAGCCTGGGACATGAGGTCAGCGACCTGGGTTGTGATTCAGATACTTCGGTGGATTACCCGGATTTTGCAGATC
>JBPCUV010000121.1:0-20690 GCA_051010975.1 Desulfocapsaceae bacterium | reverse complement strand
TAGTCTGGATATATGCCCGAATTTATTCATGATTAGAGCGCCCTCCCCAGAATCTTGCTGGCCATGTCCGTTGCAAACCCATCGAGGTTGGCTTTCAGTTCGGTCTGAGCCGTGTCGATCTGCGTGTTGATGTCCGCCATCTGTTTTTCCTTGAACTCATCCACCTCGGCCTTGATCGATGCCATCTTCTCATCGCCTGCAGCCTGAGCCTCAGCTCTGGCAGCGTCGAGTGCCGCTTTGGCCTTACCGGAGGCCTTGGACATTTTGGCATCTACTTCTTCCTGGCGCAGACGTGCGTTTTCCTCAAACTTCGCCACATCATTCTGCATTCCCTGCATCTTTTCAGACCGCTCCTTGAGGATCTTCTTAACCGGCTTGTAAAGAACCCCGTTGAGCAAAAACATGAGTACCACCATGTTTATCATCTGAATCACCATTGTGATGTCAACTGTGACCATGTGCTATGCTCCTGATTTGCAGAAATAAAAGTACAAACATCCCCGAAGGAATGAAAACTGAACTCACGGCTCTCCTGAAGTGTTGTAAATAAGACCCATCAATAAAATGAATGACCATTCACAACAGCTCAAAATCTTTACCGCAAATAATTGGTCATGTCAACTACTTTATCGCCGCCTGAAAGCCTCAATTTAAGCCCTTTTCCATTTACTTGGACGGCTCATTTCTGCACCCAAAAAAAGACCGGGCAAAAGTGCCCGGTCCGGGTATTTTTCCGCCAACATTTATGTACTGATGACGATTGTTGATCCCTTTAAACTTTGCTCGATTCTGCGACGATAGAAGGGACCGCAGAGATGGCCTCGGCGACTTTGTCGGCCATAGGTCCTCCGGCCTGTGCCATATCGGGCCGTCCGCCTCCTTTACCACCTACTATTGCAGCCACACTATTAATCAGCTGTCCCGCTTTGAATCTATCGGTAAGATCCTTTGAGACTATGACCAGCAGGGCTGCTTTACCCTTTATTGACCCGCCGAGTACGGCAATACCCGAGCCCATTTTGTCTCTGACTTTGTCACCCACCTCGCGAAGCGTCTTGGGACTGTCCAGCTCGATTTCTGCGGCAATCACTTTGACACCGTCGACCTCGACACGTTTGTCCATGACAGAGTCCAGCCCGGAACTGGCCAACTGAGTGGCCATGAGTGCTACCTGTTTCTCAAGTTTTTTCTGGGTTTCGAGCAGATGTTCCACCTTATCCACAAGTTCCGACGGTGTGGCATTGAGCCTGCTGCCCATCGCCTCTTCACGTAAAGCCATATCCTGCATCAAACCCACAGCTTTTCTGCCGGTTACTGCTTCGATTCTCCTGACCCCGGCAGCAATGCCGCCTTCACTGACTATCTTCAGCAGACCGATATTGCCCGTAGCCCCGACATGGGTGCCGCCGCACAGTTCTTTGGAGATCGGCTCGATAGAGACCACCCTTACCGAATCCCCGTATTTCTCACCAAACAGAGCCATGGCCCCTTCACTGAAAGCTTCCTCGCGGTCGACAATCCTGACCCCCACCTCCTGATTTTTCCTGATTTCCTCATTGATCTTCGACTCAATTTCACCAATCTCCTCGGGCTGCAATGCCGAAAAATGGGTAAAATCAAAACGCAGCCGATCAGGGCTTACCAGCGAACCCGCCTGCTTGACATGATCGCCCAAGACATCGCGCAAGGCGGCATGCAGCAGATGGGTGGCACTGTGGTTGGCTTCGGTGTCTGTGCGGCTTCCGTCATCAACGATCAAATCGATCGGGCTGCCGGTGGCCAGGCTGCCGCTGACTATCTTCATATGATGAAGGATGAACCCCTCGGCCTCCGAGGTGGTATCGTAAATCTCTGCCTGACCTCCACTCCACTCGGCCCGACCTATATCGCCTATCTGGCCGCCGGACTCCGCATAAAACGGGGTCCGGTCGGTCAGCATTCGCACCTTCTGTCCGACATCGGCCTGGGTCAGGAGCCGACCATTCTCATCCAGCAGCCCGGTGACCGCGGCTGACTCCCGACGAGAACCATAGCCCGTGAACTCGCTTTGAAGACCCGATTCTATCAGCTCCTTTACCCCCTCTTCTTTCAGCAGCACACCTTCATCCTTTCTGGACGCCCTGGATTGGGTCCGCTGTTGTTCCATGGCCGCATTGAAGCCCTGGTCATCAAAGGCGATTGCACGTTCCATCGAGATATCTCTGACGATGTCCACCGGAAACCCGAAGGTATCGTAGAGTTTAAATATAAAGTCGCCGCTTATCAGCGGCTTGCCTTCTCCCTGTTGACGGGCTATTTCCTGATCGAGCATGGCCAGGCCGTGCTCGAGAGTCTCGCCAAAGCGTGCTTCCTCGTTGTTGACTACCTTCTCCAGCAACTCAGATGTATCGGTGAGACGCGGATAGGCCCCTATCATGGAATCGACCACTGCAGTACAGGCCTGGTGCAGAAACGGACCGGTCATACCGAGATTTCTGCCGAAACGGATAGCCCGCCGCAGTACCCGCCTGAGTACGTACCCTCTGCCCTCATTGGAGGGCAGCACACCGTCGGCCACCAGAAAACAGGTGGCCCTGGCATGATCGGCAATGACCCGCATAGCGGTGTCATCTGCTGCATTGTTGCCGTAGGCTCTGCCCGACAACTTTTCCAGCCTGGAAAGAATAGGTGCAAAAAGATCGGAGTCATAATTGTTGAATTTGCCCTGCAGTACCGCAGCCACCCGCTCCAGCCCCATACCGGTGTCGATACTGGGCTTAGGCAACGGTTCCATGGTGCCGTCTTGGTAGCGGTTATACTGCATGAACACCAGATTCCAGAGCTCCAGGAAACGATCGCACTCACAGCCCAGGGCACAGTCCGGCCTGCCGCAGCCGGCGGCTTCACCCTGGTCTATATGGATCTCGGAACAGGGGCCGCAGGGACCGGTATCTCCCATGGCCCAGAAGTTCTCCTCTTCGCCGAAGCGGACGATGCGTCCTTTGGGTAAGGTTTCGATCTGTTCCCAGATTTCCTCAGCCTCATCATCGTCATTATAGATGGAAACCCAGAGCTGTTCAGGGTCCAGGCCAAGTTCGCCAGTCAGAAACTCCCAGGCAAAATCGATCGCCTCTTTCTTGAAATAGTCGCCGAAGGAAAAATTGCCCAACATCTCAAAAAAGGTATGGTGCCTGGCCGTATAGCCGACGTTCTCGAGATCGTTGTGTTTGCCTCCGGCCCGCATGCAGCACTGGCTGGTGACAGCCCTGATATAATCCCTTTTCTCCTCGCCCATAAACACAGTTTTGAACTGCACCATCCCGGCGTTGGTAAAAAGCAGAGTGGGGTCGTCCTGGGGTACTAGTGAGGAACTGTCCACGGCGGTGTGACCGTGGCGCCCGAAATATTCCAGAAACCTTGCTCGAATTTCGTTACCTGTCATACGCTGTTTGTCCGGTTTGAGATTTCTGCAGACATGGATCCGCTGCTGTTGTACGCCCACCACCGCAAGCGGCGCAGGCTAATAATGCAAAAATTAGGATTTTAGTAAAGTAAACTGTTTTGTCAAACCAAATACTAAAGTAATGCCACATCCCGGCTCTATATTTAGGACGATTAAAGAAAAATCATGTAAAAAAAAGAGACGATAGCCTAGATTCAAACGCCTTCTGCCTTCTTGGCTGCCCAGTCAATTTCCTTACCCGCCGTGAGCAGATCTCGGAGTGTAGTCAGCCCTGCTGATTGCAGTTTCTTGACCAGAAAAATGAACAGATAGGCGGTCTGTAATGCATCCTCCAGAGCGTCGTGGGCCTCAAAAAACGGCAGGTTAAGCTCGGTGCTGAGTTTCTGCAGATTGTAGCGGCCGTCACCCGAGGGCTGAGCGCTGTGATAATCGCCAAGCACCTTTCTTTTATAGATTTGCGCCATGCGCATGGTATCGAAACTGGGATTGGCCACGGTTCCTTTGAACAACAGTCTAGTGGCCTTGTCGAGAAACGTCGTATCTATCTGAACACAATGGCCGACCAGTAGATCGATTTCTATAAAATTTATAAACATTGGCAGGACGTCCTCGAGCGGTGGAGCCGCTTCGAGCTGCTGAGGGGTGATTCTATGTATTAGTGTGGCCTGGGTATGATCGCGATTTTTAGGACGGATATAACAGTGAAAAGTTTCGCTCAGATCGATCTGCAGATCCTTAATGCGGACTGCGCCTATGGAGATGATCTCGTCTTTTTTAGGATTGAGACCAGTCAGTTCGGTATCGAACACGACAAAGCTG
Source organism: Desulfocapsaceae bacterium (assembly GCA_051010975.1). GTDB lineage: Bacteria > Desulfobacterota > Desulfobulbia > Desulfobulbales > Desulfocapsaceae > JABDQA01. Next base: position 16,429 of record JBPCUV010000121.1, on the reverse strand, counting down.
CAGTCGCCGAGCTTCTGGTTGTAGTCAAATCGGGAAAAGTGACGGTTATTGGCGACGATAATCTGGTCCCGCCCTCGCAGCCAGGGGATTTTGTTTAATATTTTTACCACTTAAGAGCTTTCCAGTTCGGTTCTCATGAGACTCTGCATTTTGGCAATAACCCCAAACCCGTCTTTGAGCATTCTTTTTTCGAGATCACTGAGCTCCTCGGGATAGATGTAATCATCCGGCTCTTTCGTTTCCTCGATCTGGGAAAGTTGGTGTATGACCCGAAGCTGCATCTGCAGCTCATAGGCATCCACCATCTCCAGGTAGAATTCTTTTTCCACTTTTTTCCTGGCAGACAACCTTTTCAGTCTGGTCAGTGTGTTCGTTTGCCTGATACCGTATTTGAGACTCAACGTCCGGGCGAAGTCCACAAAAGGAGCCAGTCCACGCAGCTTGATATCGAGCTTGTCCTGGTGATCTCCGTTCTGTTCGACTATGAATTGCTGGAAAAAGGACAGCGGTGCCTGCAAGGTCAGAAAGCCATTTCCGAGATTTTCTATGATGGTGTTTTCCTCACGGCAGCAGGTGATGATATGATCGCGCAGATCGACGGCCAGTTGCTCGGTTCCATGACCGTGCCGGAAATCGAAGAAGATCGAAGCACCAAGCTGTTCACGCGAGGCTGCCTCTTCAATCCACCATGAGTATTGCTTTTTCCAGCTGGAAATCGACTTGCACCACTTGGGATTACTGGCCATGACATTATCAGGGCAGGATGGATAGCCGCATTTGAGCAGATGATAGGTGGCCTGTTCGCCGAAGACCTGGAAATACTTTTCCACTTCCTCCCGCTGTCCTGGTTCGGGCTCCTCGTAGACGATACCGTTGTCCTGATCGGTCTTGAATGTCTGTTCGTTTCTTCCTTCGCTACCGAACATCAGCCAGCTATATTTGACTGGGGCAGGGCCGAGCTGGCGATGAATAAGCTTCAGAATCTGACCAAGAATCCTTTCATTTATCAGGGCAATCATCCGGGCAATATCGCCGGCCTTACCCCCCTCATTAATAATGTTGCGAACCAGCCCGCTGACCTTCTCGGAGAGCAGATAGAGCCCCTCGAATTCGTCCTGAGAGGCGATCTCCTTGAACAGATAATAGGGCGAATTGCCTTGCTGGACCATGATATCATGGGTGGTGATCACTCCGGTGACCCTGCCGCCCTGTTCAACTCCGAGATGGTGTATGGAAGTGGTCATCATTTTCAGCAGGACATCGAAACAGAGCATCTCCGAGGGCACACTCTTTAGCGGACTGCTCATGATCGAACTGACCGGTTCCCTGATGTCCCTGCCCTCAGCGATGACCTTACTCCTGAAATCGGTGTCGGTAATGATTCCGATCATCGAGCCGGGATCCTCGTCGACATAGACCAGCAATGAACCTATCCCCTGTCGGGCCATGATGGCGCCACTCTCTTGTATGGAAGTGGTTGCCGACACCGAGAATAGCGGTTTGCTCAACTCACCGGCCTTGGTATTGAAAAGTAACAGCTCCTCGGTGGATCTTCTGGTCAGTTTGTTTTTTCTCAGTTCCGTATAAGCGGTAGCCACCACGTTATCGGAGAAATTTTTCAGATAGTAGTGGGAAATCGCCGAAACATTGCGAACCAGCTCCTTGAAGACGTCTCGAGGAATCAGGTAACAGAAGGTATCCTCTATGGTCTCGATATTGAGATTGGCGCTGGTTTCCCTGATAATTCCCAGCGCCCCTATGTTGGATCCGACACCGCGGTAATCCTTAAGCACGATATCGCCGTCGTCATCAGTGATGAAAGCCCTCACGCCTCCCCTCTGGATAAGATAGAGATGAGTTATTTCAGATTCGTTGAAAGTTAACAGTCTCGTGCCTTTGGGAAAAAAATCGATTTTACAGTGCAGAGCAAGGTCTTTGAGGGCTTGGTCATCGAGCTCCTTAAAAGGCATAGTACTTTTCAGAAAGGCCACGGCCACATCGGGGGCAACCGTATTTTCACTGCCGTTGACCGACGGGACGCTTGCTGCCTGCTTTCTGTCCTTCTCTGCCATGCCGATTACTCTGCTCACCTGAAAATGATAGTAGATACGTTTTTCTATATCACACTATTAATCTTACAGGAATAAAAAGCGAGAGGGTAGACGGGTAAGATTGAAGGCACTGGATCTGTGAGACACCATTTTACGAGGCGGGGACACAACACCTCTTGTGTCCCATAAGAAATAATAGGCAGTTTGTCCCAATGGCAATCTAGAAAAACTCGTTGTCCAGCGTCTTCTTGCCGTCAATCAGATCATCAACAACAGCGGGATCCGCCAGGGTTGAGATATCGCCGAAATCGCCGAAATCATTAGCGGCGATTTTCCGCAGGATGCGGCGCATAATCTTGCCGCTTCGTGTTTTGGGCAATCCCGACGCGTATTGAATGGTGTCGGGCGAGGCGATTGGTCCAATTTCAGAGCGTACATGGACACGGAGGTCGGCGAGCAGTTCAAGGCTCTCATCGATGCCGGGTCTCAGCGTCACAAAAGCATATATTGCCTGTCCTTTAATCGGATGGGGCATGCCGACCACGGCTGCTTCGGTGACATTGGGATGAGAAACCAGTGCCGATTCAATTTCCGCCGTACCCAACCGATGCCCCGAGACGTTGATCACATCATCAAGTCGACCCATGATCCAATAGTAGCCGTTCTCATCACAGCGAGCCCCGTCTCCGGCATCATAACATCCTGGAAACTCTTCGAAATAGGTGAGATGGAAGCGTTCGGGATCTCCGTAGATTCCCCTGAACATTCCGGGCCACGGTCGTCGGATGACCAGGTGGCCACCTTCATTCACACTGGCCTCATCACCCTCTTCGGTAAGAATCGCCGCATCAACACCGGGCAGCGGCATAGTCGCCGAGCCGGGTTTTAATTTGGTTGCATAGGGCAGAGGAGAGATCATGATACCGCCGGTCTCCGTTTGCCACCAGGTATCGACGATGGGTACCGTACCGCCGCCCACATTGAGATGATACCACATCCAGGCCTCTGGATTTATCGGTTCACCGACTGATCCCAAAATCCGTAGAGAAGAAATGTCATGTTTTTTTATCGGTTCGTCACCGAAGCGCATGAGTGCCCTGATCATGGTCGGGGCGGTATAGAATATATTGACTCTGAATTTCTCGATAATGTGCCAGAACCGGTCAGGACCGGGATAGGAGGGAACTCCCTCAAACATCAGAGTGGTGCCCCCGAGACCCAGCGGACCGTAGAGCAGATAGGAATGTCCGGTAATCCAGCCGACATCGGCGGTGCACCAGTAGACATCATCGTCTCTGAGATCGAAGACAAGTTGTGTGGTATGGGTAACATACGTCAGATACCCTCCACTGGTATGAACCACTCCTTTGGGTTTGCCGGTCGATCCGGAGGTATAAAGAATAAATAGAATATCCTCCGAGGCCATCGGTTCGGGATCGCAAACTGCAGCGATGTCATCGGCAGCCATTTCCTCATGCCACCAGGTGTCTCTGCCCGGCTGCATGGCCACTTCATTTCCGGCCCTGCGCACGACAAGGCAATGATCGACTGAATCACACTCTTCAAGGGCTTCGTCGCCATTTGGTTTCAGAGGGATACTTTTTCCGGCTCTAAGCACTGCATCGGCCGTGATGAGCAGCGAAGCTTCACAGTCCTCAATTCTGTTTTGCAGACTGACTGCTGAAAAGCCGGCAAACACCACCGAGTGAGCTGCTCCAATTCTTGCACAGGCGAGCAGGATGATCACCAGTTCCGGAATCATTGGCAGATAGACAGCCACTCGATCGCCTTTTCTCACCCCTTTCTTCTTCAACACATTTGCACACCTGCAGACCTCGTCCAGGAGTTGCCGATAGGTATAGGTCCGTACTTCTTCCTCAGGCTCGCCCTGCCAGATCAAGGCGATCTTGTCACCTTTACCGTTTTCGAGATGGCGGTCGAGGCAATTGTAGGAAACGTTGAGAGTGGCTCCATCGAACCAACGGATCTCCGGCTTGTAAAGATCAGCATCAACTACCGTCTGCCAGGGTGAATACCAGCTCACCAGCTCATCAGCCCTCTCTGCCCAGTAGCCTTCAAAATCCTCCATCGATCGCCGATAGACGTTCTCATATTGGACCATATTACCGATTCTGGCCTGCTTTCCGCCTTCGGTCGGCGGCTCGAAATAGCGGTCCTCGCTTAGCAGACTGGTAATTTTATCGTCAACTTCACTCATTGAAGTCTCCACCTGTAACCCGATTGCCGGATTTTGAAAAACAGTAAATTCTTAAATGACCCCATCGATTCCCCAATCTATTTTAACTATAACATCAATATATCTGATACGAACGAGAAATCACATTTTTTTAATCTTTTGCTCAAGAAACCGGCTTGTCTCAACCCTAAAAAAATAATAATAGTCTTTTATTTCAATAAATTAATAAACCAAAATGGCTGATCACCAAAAAGTTCTTTACAGTTTAATATTTGAAAATTAAATTAAACGCTGAAATAACTTAGATAGTTTCCAAATGGAAACTAGACAACGAGGGAGCCGCTATGCCAGAAGACATGAAAGATGAACAGATCGAGGTCATATCCAAGCTACTGAAATCGATGTCTCATCCAATCCGGCTCAAGATCCTCTGCCTGCTTCAGGAACAGGAGATGTCTGTGGGAGACATCAGGGAGCAGGTAAAGACCACCAATGCAAACGTCTCCCAGCACCTGAACATTCTTAGGAGTCAAGGTATCATTGATTTCAGGAAAGACGCCAATTTCATTTATAACAGAATAACCGATCAACGCATCCTCGATCTAATCCAGAAGATGCGGCAGCTCTTCTGCCCGGAACTTTAATACCGTAGCTGAGATAATCTCGTTTAGGATAATATTTACGACCAGGATATTGCCATGATTATAACTGACTGGATTCATGCAATCGCCGGCTTCTTCATCCTCTTCAGCCTGGCATTAGGTGTTGAGGCAAGTCCAATTTTTCACAGCAAATACTGGCTGTTGTTCACCACCTTCGTGGGCCTGAACCTGCTTCAGTTCGGCTTCTCCAAGAAATGCCCGCTGGGTTTAATCCTTAAAGCCAGCGGTATTCCTGAGAGCAGATAGGCCTATTCTCTCACCATTTCTGCACTGCACGACAGCTGCCAGCAACAATCCAATTCACTGCAGGTCTCGTTTTTCCTAAAGCAGCTCTGATGCCCCTCTTTGAGCTGAACAGCGTGGATCAGCTCTACCATTTTCTGATTTCCGGGTTCAATATCATGCTGGCGTGCCTTTGATCTGGCCATAGCAAACAGGGGAGATCCTTTCAATAATTTCACTTTTTTCATATCTTCAATTCTCTTATTCAGGTTTGTGTAACATCGGTTGTGCACCGACAACTATTTTTTAGGGGGGTCTTGCAATGCGCCTCTTCCAAGCTTGCTCAGCCTATAGCCAGATGAATTCTGCACCACCTGTCCATCGGGCTGAAACAGCCTGGAGTCATATCGGTAAAATATGCATTTCCTCTCTCACCGGATGACCGCCTTTGAGCAAGAGCCCGTTGCGGCCGTCGATCGAAACGTCATCGCCGAACTCCAGACGATGACCGTCAACCTCGGCGTATCGTTCATAGACGCGGAGCTGCTGGCAGCCGACCACACAGGTTTTTTCCAAACGTACTGCAACCACAGACGCATGCGAAGTCTGGCCGCCGCGTGAGGTGAGCAACCCGTCGGTCAGCGAAATTATGGTTATGTCTTCAGGAACTGTGTCCTGTCTGATAAGAATCAGAGGTGTCTCCGGTTCTCTGGCCCTCAAAAGCGTAATGTCCTCACTTGTGAATACCGCCTTGCCCGACAGTGCCGACCCCGACACCCCGATACCTTTTGCAAGAATCGATTTCTCCAAATTGGCCGATTCCACAAAGACGTTGAGGAGCTCTTTCTGCTTGATTGTTATCATGTCACGGGTCTGCAGAATGTAGAGATCTTCAGCATCTGGGCCTTCAAAGGTGAACTCGATTTCCTGAGGACTCCAGCGCTTGTCATACACCAGTTCCCTGGATATGGAGAGCAACTCCTGATAAATCTCTGGAAATTTGATTTCCAGGGTCTCATTAGGCGATCGTCCATCAAGCTCAGCCTGTTCGATTGAAATCGGGTGTGAAGTCACCAGGCCGGAAACGATATCCTCCCCCTGGTCCTGGTAGGCGTAGTCTCCCCATAGTGCAACCCGCTGAACCTTCCGATACGGATGGGCAGTGAACAACACGCCGGAGCCGGACCCTTCGCTGCGGTTGCCGAACACCATGGCCTGGACGATAACAGCCGTGCCCCAGGACGGCGACACGTCCATGATACGACGATAATCGATGGCTTTCTGATTATCCCACGAATCAAGCACCATCTCGATGGCTCCAATCAACTGCAGCCAGGGATCATCGGGGATAACCAATCCTTGCCGCCGCACCAGCTTCTGATAATTCAACGCCAGTTCCTTCATTTGCTGAGGCGTAAACTGGCGCTTGAGGACAACATTATGGCGAGCCTTGGCCTCATCCATCAGTTCCTGAAAATCTTCCCTTTCAACCCCGGAGATCATGGCCCAGGATTGAAGAAACCGCCGATAGTTGTCCCAGGCAAAATATTCATTGCCATGGGCATTGATGAATTCCTGAACCAGATCGGCGTTCTGCCCGACATTGTGGACTGTAGCCATCATTCCCGGCATGGAGATGGCACTGCCGCTGCACACCGAAAGCAGCAGTGGTTTCTCGGAAGAACCGAAAACCTTGCCGGTCTGCTCTTCGACATCGGTCAACGCTCTTCTTATCTGCTGCATAAACTCCTGCCTGGCCTTGGAAAAACCAAAAATGACCTCTCGACACCGAAACACCTCGGTGGTGATAACAAACGCAGGCGGTATCTGTTTTTTGTCCTCGATCAAAGTTATGAGGTTAAAACCTTTGTTGCCGAGATGAATCAGATCGTGCGTGTAGGGGTTGACGTCTTCGAGCAGTGAAATCGCATTTTCAGGGTTATAGGTCATCAGCAGATCCAGGGTCCTCTCGTCGAGAACCTCCCGCTGACTCTCGAGGGTCTGGATTATCCGTAGTATGAAATTATCGAGCTGCTGAAGCCCGAATGCCGAAGCGATCAGGTCTCGCAGGAATCCCTCGGAAATTGAGTGGACGGTGTTGCCCATCTCGGCCTCATTCCAGAGCGTCTTATAGCGCGGCAGAAGGTCATCGCCACCGACCTGAGGTATGATGAGTGACAGATTCTTCTGATGGATATTGGTATAGTAGGCGTAAATCACATCTTTAACGCCTTCAGACAATCCCCGAAAGATATCAAGGTACTGGGTATAAGAAAATCTTCTGATCTTCAGTGAGCTGACCAGCAGCGCCAGGTAGGTGTCCAGTTTACGTGAGGCAATTCCCTCTATATGCAGAGCTCTCCTATAGAGCTTCAGACACCTGGTGATCGAGTAGAAGGTCGCCTTGGTGATAAAAGACAGATTTACTGTCGCCGGCAACATTTCCAGATGGATGTTGGCCAGATTCTCCAGTCTGAAAGTCAGTGACAGGCTATCAAATTTTTTTTCGCGATAGCGGCCGTAAACAGATGGAATATCAACCGCGATATGCCGTTTGTAATAGATATCTTCGCGGGCTTCGAAACGCTCAGGAGAAAGGATAATTTCCTTGAGGTTTTCCAGGGCGTCCAAGGTCGTATCGAGGATGCCGATAGTGTCTTTTTCCTCAAGTTTTTCGAGCAGCGGCTCCATTTCTGGAAATCCTTCAGCAACGATCTGCCTTAGCTCGGAGCGCAGTTCCTGAAAGCCCAGATTGTACTTTTTGTATATCAGTCTGAACATCCTGATCAACAGCAGGAAACGACGCTGCTCCTGTGATGCACAGTCTTTTTGCTGTTCAACGAAGGCGGTAAGCGCCTGCTGGTCGACCCCCAAAATGTCGTCGATCTGATCGAATTCGAACTGCTCGAATACCCGGTTAACCAGTAGATTCTGGTCGTCGACAAAGCTGCCACCATTACTGATCTGGGAAAAAATCTCGGTCGGAACGAAGGGGCTCAGCTGCCGTTTATCCCGGGATTTCCAGAACATAAAAATTGCCCGGATGAAATCGACGATCAGATTTGAACTCTCGACGTGGCTCTGCTTCCTGAGAAAATGAATCAGCACATCCTTGCGCCGATGAATTTCATCCAGCTCGGTTGAGACATCGCGCAGTTCACCTTCGGCACCTATCTCGTTGAAAAAGACCGGCATCAGTTTGGTGAACTGTTTGGTGAGATTGTAGATTGGCTCGATGGGCTGATTGAGCAACTCAGTGATATCACGCTGGAAAAGATCGGTATCCTTGACACAGGTTCCGGTGAGCTTCAGATGAATGATCAGGGCCGAAAATAGTGTCGAGCACCATTTCGGTTCCTGCATAATCAGATTTAACCAGACCCTGATATTGTTCAGGTGAGCCGGGTTGATAATCGGCTGCCAGTCCTCATCAACCCCGGACACATTGGCAGGCTGAAAGCCAAAGCGCACGACTCCCCAGAGGAAGGCCTCCACCATTCTGCTGTTACCCCGTTTAAATACTTCGCCGCCCAGAACCTGGATACATTGCAGCGAGGTATGAGGGTATTTCCGCACGTTTGCTTTGAGCAGCTCGAAAGTGGTCAGCAGAAACTCCTCTATCTCTTCAAAACTCTGTCGTCTAACCAGGATGACCAGGCTGGAGTTGATCTCCCTCAGCGTTTCTTCATGAATGAGGTGCAGCCCCTTGGTATCCATTATTTTGAACATGAAGAGCAGCTTGAGATTTTCCACCGGATGCTCGGATTCGACGATCTCTGAGTGCTCTGGTACAGCGTTGTCAGCAATCTGAGCGAGATAAGGGGGAATTTCCTTGTAGAGTCTGACGATTTCAATGTGTGAGGGCTGTTCCAGCAGTTTGCTCAGGGCCGGCAGCGGATCCGGCTGAGCATCAATCTGCTCGACTTGCCGGAGGTTTTCCTGCAAGGCCTGATGGGATAATTTTGTGAAGGTCTCTTCTGCTGGCAGATCTGCCGAGCCCGCGCTTTTGTGCCGTTCGAACCAGGCCTTCGGATCATCCTCCTGGAGCCAATACTCATAATTTATCCGCAGAACCAACTGTACCAGTCGGACTGGAGGTTGTAGATCCCAGCCGAGATTGAAACGCTCAACCTGATGGTAGAGCTTGCCGATCACCCGCTTGACCGATTGACGGCCATGAATCAGATGAATCAGTACCCCTTCGTGCTCATTTCCCAGATCGATGAAACGATTGAAAGAATTGTTGAGTACCTGCTCGAAGGCAGCCAGATCTTCGCTTTTGAGCTGGCTGACTAACTTGTCGATCCAATCCCACTGAGCCTCAAAGATCTGTCCGAGCAGCCCGCTGTTTTTCAGCGAATCATCAATGGCTTCGAAAAAGAGACCGGAAAAAAGGTTGAAGGCCTCAGGCCCGTTACCGGTTTTGATATAATGCTGGAAGTTCTTCAGAACGAAACTTCTGAGCAGCGGCAGGATGATATTCCAGTTGCGATAAGGGTGGCAAATTTCGTAAAGGAGGCTTTCGAGCCGGGTGTGAATACCCCGATACTTTTCCACTGCCTCCAGCAGTCTGATGAGATCAGGGCGAATTTCCACATGCTCAGCGGTCTCAAGCAGATTGGCCTTGAGAGCGTCGGAATCGATATTGCGATGGCTAGCCGTATCCATCTGAGCTGTAGGTGAAGATTAAGCGCATCTCCGTCCATGTTCATCCGGACAGAGATGCGCAAATGCAGATTGGCCAGCAGACTATACCGGCTTGCGCGATTCCATATGCAGAATCAAATCGAGCATCCGGTTGGAATACCCCCACTCATTGTCATACCAGCTCATGACTTTGACCGTCTTGCCAATAACCTTGGTGCATTGACCGTCGACGATCGAGGAGCGCGGGTCTCCCTGAAAATCGATCGACACCAGTGGCAGCTCGGTATAACCGAGATAACGGTTGGCAGCTTCGCTCAGGGCTTGATTTACTTCAGCCACGGTGGTCTCTTTCTCGACCTCCATCACCGCATCAACCACAGAGACCGTGGGAGTCGGCACCCGGACCGCCAGACCATCGAATTTTCCTTTCAGTTCCGGAATAACCAGCGATACGGCAGCAGCGGCACCGGTCTTGGTCGGAATCATCGACAGAGCCGCGGCCCTCGCCCGGCGCAGATCGGAGTGGGGAAAATCGAGCAGTCGCTGGTCCCCGGTATAGGCATGTATGGTGGTCATCAGTCCACGTTCAATTCCGAAATTATCGAGAATCACCTTGGCCATCGGGGCCAGACAATTGGTCGTACACGAAGCGTTGGAGACAATGTGGTGAGTAGTTGGTTCATATTCGTCCTCGTTCACCCCCATGACAAAGGTCTTCACATTCCCTTTGGCAGGTGCAGAGATGATCACCTTCTTGGCACCGCCGTCTATGTGTGCCCCGGCCGAGTCAGCGTCGCGAAAAATCCCGGTACACTCAGCCACATAATCGACCCCGAGATCCCCCCACCTGATATCGGCAGGATTTTTGTGACTGGAGACAGCGATTGCCTTGCCATCGACAATGATCCCGTTTTCATCACTGCTAATTTCGGTTCTGGTTTTTCCCATCACCGAGTCATATTTCAGCAGGTGGGCAAGCGTGGCGTTATCGGTGAGGTCATTTATTGCCACCACTTCGATACCGGCAAAGGCCTCATCTTCGTCGATGGCCCTGAAGATATTTCGGCCAATGCGGCCGAAACCATTGATACCAATACGTATTGTCATTTTTATTCTCCTTATATTTTTATCATCTGAACGGAACCTGGCTCCATTCACCAGCGCGGGAACTCAACTCAAATTTTACTGTCTACCCTGCACTTTTTGTAAAGTTGAACGTAGGCTTGCATAACCCGCTTCCAGGTATGCTTTCCAGCAATTTTTTCCACCGCCGCAGACTGCATCTTTCTGATCAACTCTTTATCCTCAAAAGTGGCGAGAGCATGGTGCATCGCTTCGCACAGATTTTCCGGACTGTTGTCCCGATAGGCAAAGCCGGTCACCCCATCCACCACTTTTACCAAGCCGCCTATATGATGCACAATCGGCAGATTTCCAAAGAGCTGGGCGATATAGTCGGTCAAACCGCAGGGTTCATACCTGGACGGAATGACGAAATAATCCCCGGCTGCGTAAACTTGATTGGCCAGCTTCGTGTTATAAGTCCGCAAAAAGCAGAGCCGTCCCTGATAACGCGGATCCCTTGCCACCGCCGTCAAAGCCTGCTCAAGCCCTTCTGAACCGCTGCCCAGACAGATCACCGAGGCCTCTACCTTGTCATCCAGAAAAAGTTCCAGCGCCTCGACCAGAATATCGACGCCTTTCTGTTCGCTGAGTCTGCCGATAAAGGTAAACAGAGGCCGTCCGGGCTCCAGACTGACAAAACCAATGCGTTTTTCATCTTTGTCATCGGCCGGTTGGCAGACATCGCTCAGCAGGGATTTTTTGCAGGTAAGTTTGCCGCCGAGATCGTCAGTCCGGCTGTCCACCTGAAAACCGGCGGCAATTCCCATTTTCTGATAGTCGGCGGGATTAAACGCTTCCCGGTCAATACCATTGGTGATACCGACGATTCCGACCCCGTCGTCGAGCAGTCGATGGCCAAGCCAGCCCGTTAGATAATCGGCATCTGTCTGCTGAAGTTCATGAGCATAGTTTTCACTTACTGTGGTGATGGCAGCATAGGGTGCGGCCGCGAGAAAGGGGTCGAAACTATGCTCGAGCAGTGAGTTGTTTATTACCTGCCAGGGCAAGCCGGTAATAGCCCGGGCGAATGGCAGATCAGAAACTTCCTGGTGGTAGCCGACCCCGGCGTTGTGTATGGTAACCACCGATGAAGAGTCCCTGAAATAATTGCGATAGCCACCGCACTCCCTGATGATGGCCGGTACGATCGCGGTGTGGCCGTCATGGCAATGGATAATTTGAGGTTTTTCATTCAGCAGCATGATCAGATCAAGACCACCCTTCTGCAACAGGACATTCATGGCAAAATAGTCAATATGCCCCTGTCCCTGAACTTTCCACGGTTCACGTTGAGCTTCTTCTCTAGTGTAGGTATAGACGCCCTGCTTCTCGAGGAAGCGCTGCGCTTCCAGCAGATAGACCCGAACTCTGTCCTGAACACAATACCAGACTCCGACCCTCTCCCGGCGCTCCAGATCGGTATAGTCCATGATAACATCAAATTCCAGCAATCTGTCAGGATCGAGAGGATCCGCCAGCCTGCTGAAGCCCAGTTCTTCAGGATCCATGAACCCGTAGCCGGGCAGCACCACGCTCACTCTTCGATTGTTCCAGCGGGCCAGAGATTTGGACAGCTGGGAGACGACGTCTTTAACGCCGCCGGCGCCGGCCAAACGACCATATTCCCGACTGAACATCCATACTGATGTTATCGACTGCTGTTCCGGCTCTATCATTTTTCTTGGCTTATCTTCACGGCCGCTCAATGAGCAAATTGAGTGTCTTCTCTGACAATATTGGGAGCCTCAACCTACCGGTGAACAACTAATGTGTGTAGACACCATCTCTTATTAACTGAACTAACTATCGGTTACGATCCCGAATCTGTCAAGATCGCCGATGACGATTGCCCGCTGACAAATGGGTGGTACCAATCGTATATACGTTAAGATGCTGCAGATCAACTCTATATTTACCTTCTAAATTCTGCGACGGCCACCATAGAACAATTTTGGGTAAATAGCAATTTTACGGCCGTATTTGAAAACTCCGAGATTTTAAGTCCGGCTGGACCCTCATTGACGCCTGATGCAGGAGTCTCTATAGTATCGGCATCTTAACCACCAGACAACAACGGAGATATGACTATGATAAGCGGAGCTGTCACGGTACAAACTTCGAAAACCATGGAGCTTGTCGACATCACCCACTTGCTGTCCACCGAGCTCAGGCAGTCACCTGTCAAACAGGGCATCTTTCTGCTTTTCAACCCGCACACCACAGCCGGCCTGACAATAAACGAAGGGGCGGACCCCGATGTCAGGGTGGATATCATCGATGGATTTAAAAAAATGGTGCCGATGAATCACCCATTCAAACATATGGAGGGCAATTCACCCGCCCACATCATGGCCAGCCTGATGGGCTCTTCACTGACCATTGCCATCGAAAACGGCGGTTTCGTCCTCGGGACCTGGCAGAAAATCTTTTTTTGTGAATTTGACGGACCACGAACCAGAAAAGTGCACTATCACTTAATAACCACCCATGAGTAATCAGACTCCCCTCTCCGCCGATCCTGGTGCCATCTGCTTTGGACTCAGCCCTGAGCTGGACCGACAGTCATGCGCTGCCTATCTGCAGTTGCTCGGACAGGCTGAGTTGGCTCAGACGCTCTCTTCACGGCTCTCAGAGCAGGAAATAGAAGAGCTGATTGAGTTGACCAGCGCTTTGATGAGAAAGCATCTCTCTAAACATGAATATCATTCCCTCTTCCTTGGTGAGAAGCACACCCACCACAATTCGGATAACCAATGAAAAAGACGCAATTGCATGATCTAAGGAGTTTTCTGGATCTGCTTGAAGATGAAAACGACCTGTTGGTAATCGAGGAAGAAGTCGATCCCTATCTTGAGATCGCTGAAATCCATCGACGGATCATTCACAATCAGGGACCTGCCCTCTTGTTCAATAAGGTAAAAGACTCCTCCTTCCCGGTGGTGACCAACCTATTCGGCACTGCAAAGAGAATGGATCTGGCTTTTGGCAGCAAGCCCCAGGAGTTTGTCCGGGATATCGTCAATCTGGCAGAAACGATCATGCCGCCCACTCCGGCCAAATTGTGGAAGAACCGCAAACTCTTCATCGATACCGCAAAAATTGGTTTGAAAAATGTCTCTCGCGCTCCGATTCTGGAAAACTGCCAGATGCCTCCGAAGTTGAGCAGTCTGCCGATGCTCACCTCCTGGCACAGTGACGGCGGGCCTTTCGTCACACTACCGCTGGTCTACACCGAACACCCAGAAAACGGCAGTCATAACTTGGGCATGTATCGAATCCAGAGACATAGCGACACCACTACCGGAATTCACTGGCAGATTCACAAAGGGGGGGGCTATCACTATTTCGAAGCCGAGCAGAACAACCAGCCGCTGCCGCTTACCCTGTTCATCGGCGGGCCGCCCGCTCTGATGCTTTCCGCCATTGCCCCACTGCCTGAAGATATCCCTGAGCTGATGCTCACCTCATTGCTGCAGGGCTCCAAACTGCCCATGGTCCAAGATCCTCAGGGTGGTCACCGCCTTGTCGCTCAGGCAGAATTCGCTGTCAAGGGAGTGGTGCCGCCGGGGCTGCGTCAACCAGAGGGCCCCTTCGGCGATCACTATGGCTATAATTCTCTGGAACACGACTATCCGGTATTTCAGGTATCGCACCTCTACCACCGCCACAAGGCAATTTATCCGGCAACCGTTGTTGGCAGGCCGCGACAGGAAGATTTTTTTATTGGAGATTACCTTCAGGACCTGCTGTCGCCTCTTTTTCCGCTGGTGATGAAAGGGGTCAGGGAACTCAAGACTTTTGGAGAAACCGGGTTCCATTGTCTGGCTGCAGCCAGGGTGGCCGATCGTTATCCCAGAGAAGCCTTTGCTGCCGGATTAAGGATCCTGGGAGAAGGCCAGTTATCATTGACAAAGTTCCTGTTAATCACCGATGGAAGTACTGACATCACTGATTTCAAGGCGCTCTGGACTCATGTTATCGAGAGGGTCAACTGGGAGCGAGATCTGTTTATATTCGCCAATGTCTCTCAGGACACCCTTGATTACACCGGTCCATCAGTCAATAAAGGATCCAAAGCGATGCTCATGGGTTTGGGCCCCGACAAGATCAGGGACCTGCCCGAATCCTTCAGCGGAGACCTGCCTTCAGGCTGCGAGAAACCTGTGGCCTACCTCCCAGGCACCCTGGTGGTGCAAGGGGCGTCTTACCAGCAGGATGTTGATCTGCCATCAAGGCTGGCGACTTCTTCTGAACTCAACAAATGGCAGGTAGTCATTCTGGTGGACGACAGCGCTGCGGCTACCGTCTCGATGCAGGAATTTCTGTGGACCTTTTTTACCCGGTTCGAGCCAGCAGCCGACATCCACGGGGCCGGGACCTCGGTCAAACGATTTCACGTGGGGCTCACGGCTCCGGTGGTTATCGACTGCAGAATGAAGCCCTGGTACACCGAAGTGCTCGAGGTAGATAATCAGACCAAAGCCCGGGTTGATGAAAAATTTGACCGGATCATTCCACCACAATGGCGCTAAATCCAACCATTCGGCTGCAGAAATATCTCGCTGACTGCGGTATCACCTCGAGAAGGAAAGCAGAACTGCTGATCAGCGAAGGATCGATTAGTGTCGACGGCAAGATCATCACCGAGATGGGATACAAAGTAGATCCGCAGCTGCAGGAAGTCCGCTACAAGGGCGAGCTGGTAGAACGAACGAAAGAGCACATCTATATTCTGTTGAATAAACCTAGGGGCTACGTGACTACCATGTCCGATCCCCAGGGCCGCCCGATTGTCACCTCTCTTCTCAAAGATCTGGACGTCAGAGTGTTCCCGGTTGGCCGACTTGATATCGATACCGAAGGGGCGTTGATCCTCACCGACGACGGAGAGTTGACTCACAAGATCCTGCACCCCAGCCACGAAAGCACCAAAACTTATGAGGTGGTGGTCAAAGGATTGGTCAGTCAGGGAAAAATCAGGAAATTGGAGCAGGGTATTGAAATTGACGGCAGAAAAACCTGGCCCGCGAAAATTTCAAAAGCCAGGAAGCAGGGACAGGCCACCCGCCTGGTCATCACCATACATGAAGGTCGCAAGCGTCAGGTGCGAAAAATGTTTGAAGCAATTGGCCACCCGGTAATAAATCTAAAGAGGATCGCCTACGGTCAACTCCGACTCGGATCATTAAAAAGTGGTACCTATCGGTTTCTTACCCCGGAAGACATGAAAAAAGTCCTCTTGTAGCTTTTTTCTTTACAAATCGCTAATTAGCTGATTAAATTTAACTAGTTACGCACTCACAAGCTAATTGTTGAAATCGAAATTATCTGCTAAACATTTGTTATTTTTGCAGAAAAATCGGCTTTGCGCTTGCAATTACAACCATTTGAATTTATTCTTGATTTAGTTTTGATCGAGTGGGGCGTTTGTTCGCAGAAGACCCTGATAACGCATAGACCTTTGCAGACAGGAGTATCCATATGAACAAATCAGAATTGATTGAGGCTTTGGCTCAGGACATCGG
>JBPCUV010000120.1:0-6466 GCA_051010975.1 Desulfocapsaceae bacterium | reverse complement strand
ATCCCTTCACCCAGATTTGGCATCTGGAATCCTCTACGCTATGTAAAATACGGCCTTCTCATCACTATGGTCATTCTACTGCCACTTTTTGCAGTTGATGGATTCGGCCTGGGAGACCTTTGGTTTTGCAAATATTTCTGTCCAGCTGGTACATTGGAGGCCGGTTTACCGCTTCTAATTTTGCAGCCCGGACTTCGAGCAAACTTAGGTTTAATCTTCTTTAACAAGCTTTTTATTCTTACGAATGGGTTTTGGTATTTTCCAGTTACGAGAGGAATATACCAAGGACCACTCAAGGTAGTCTGCTCCCCTGGACTTAATTGCTATTCCTGCCCGGCTGCAACGACCTATTGCCCCATCGGTGCTCTGCAGCAACTTCTCGCTGGATTTCGCTTATATATTGAAAACGGTCAGTTCTTTATTGGCTTTTATGTTGTTGGTGCCATGGGAGCAATTGGCAGCTTTGTTGGACGCATGGTATGTGGATGGGCCTGTCCCTTTGGATTGTTTCAAGAGCTTCTCTATAAAATCCCTTCACCCAAATTTGGTATCTGGAATCCTCTACGCTATGTAAAATACGGCCTTTTAATCATTATGGTCATTCTGCTGCCGCTTTTTGCAGTTGATGAATTCGGTCTCGGAGACCTTTGGTTTTGCAAATATTTCTGTCCAACGGGTACATTGGAGGCTGGCTTGCCACTGCTCATTTTGCAGCCCGGACTCCGAGCAAACTTAGGATTAATCTTCGTTAACAAGCTTTTCATTCTTGTGATTTTTATCGTTTGGGCCGTCTTTGCCAGCCGACCATTTTGCAGGGTGGCCTGTCCCCTCGGTGCCTTTTACGCTCTGTTCAGTAAAGTGAAACTTGTCAAGCTGCATCTTCACGTAGATCGATGCACAAAGTGTGCAGCCTGTCATGATGTGTGTCCCATGGGAGTAAAGTTCGATGAGTCCCCCGACGACAAGGAATGTATCTCATGTCTTGCCTGCAGTGAGGCGTGCAAATTTAATGCAATCAGCCTTGAAGTTGGAGGATTACCAATTTCAAATCAACCAGATGTAAAGGTTAAGCCCCTAAACGGAACACAGGCATAGTCCCCTCACCAAATATATGAATTTATCATCCAGCCTGAGTTATAGATTGCCGGCGCAAATATCGAACAAGTTCGTATCAGATCCAAATTAAAATGTTTCCTGATAGCCTGAGAATTGTGCAAACGGGATCAAACGAGAGGTTTCTATTGGCAAGGTTTGATTTCTCGCGATTATGGGAAACTAAGATAACCAGTAAGAATCGTAGATTGTACTTACCTTGACCACCTTGAAGGTGAGCGGCACCCATATTCATCGATCCATCTTAATAAGATTGGAGTATGGATTTCTCCATGGACCAGATCAAGCAACTCTGGCAACTAGACAATGCGGATCTGCACGGTTTCGATAAATTCACCACCTGCAAGAATATCAGAAAGCACTATCATACGATCGCCTTCACTTAGGAGCTTTCTACTCTTTAACTGTTCAACAGCTCGTCCGATGGACACTTCAGGATCTTTCGAGAATTTGATGCGAAAGGCATATACCCCCCAATGGATTCCAAGTCTCCGTCGCACATGGGTTGTGTTGGTAAATGCGTATATCGGCCCGTTCGGTCTGCATCTTGAGAGCAAGACAGCCATTAATCCGCGCCTTGTAAAAACTAAAGTGGCGACAGCATCAATGTTGTTATTTAGTATTGAGGCGCTTCTGGCGATTTCGTATTTTGGATCATTTGATGCCTGAACTTCCACATCGGCGTTCTGACTCATTTGTGCTTCTATTCTGCGAGCAACGGTATCCATGACCTCCAAAGCCTTGACCGGGTGTTTGCCCGTAGCTGTTTCTCCCGAGAGCATAATTGCATCGGTACCTTGGAGTACTGCTTGGGTAATATCAGTGACTTCGGCTCTAGTAGGTGTAGGATTGACAATCATCGACTCAAGCATATGGGTTGCCACGATGACGGGCTTTCCAGCAATACGGCATTTTTTGATTATCTGGTCCTGAAGCAGGGGGACTTCTTCATAAGGTAACTCGGCGCCAAGATCCCCTCTTGCAATCATAATTCCATCGCTTGCTTCTATGATTTCATCAATATGGGGAATAGCATCACCACTTTCTATTTTTGCTACTATATCGATAGGTACTTTTTGATTGGTGATATATTGACGCAATTCCTTTATAGCGGAAGCGCCTTTAACAAACGAAAGGGCTATAAAATCCACACCATTTTCAATGCCAAAATTGATATCCTGCCAGTCTTTTTCTGTTATTGACGGAAGATCAGCACTTTTACCTCTAACATTAACATGGCGCCTTGAGCCTAGAACGCCATCTTCGAGACATTTACACTGTATATCCGTTTGAGTAATTTTAATTACCTCGAGACTAAGCATACCACCATCGATTAAGACGATATCGCCGTGAGAAACATCAGAGACAAAACCATCATAGTTGATCTCGACACAATATGGTTCGAGTTCTGCCTGTCGCCTGACAGTGAAAGTAATATGGTCCCCCTTCGACAGAACGATGTTGCTCTTCACATCACCTGTTCTTATCTCCGGCCCTTTGGTATCCAAGAGAATTGCCACCGATGATTCTGTTTTCTCGTTGAGGGTTTTGATGTGTTTGATCACCTCACTGTGCCATTGATGCGTACCATGGGACATGTTTAGACGAGCCACGTTCATCCCATTATCCGCTAATTTTTTTAAAACTGGAAATGGTGCAGTTTCTGGTCCTATGGTACAGACTATTTTAGTTCTTCTTGTATTCATTTCTCTTAGTTATGTATCTTTAAATGCTTGAAAAGATATAAAAACAGATGTCAGGTTATATTGATCATGCCCACTTTTCCATCAGGAATAAACGTTCAACTTTCTATTTCGGTAAACATGAAATAGCCTATCTTTTTTGGACCGTTTGAGCCAGATATATCGTTTCTATATGTGAGAGGCAAAAATACGATTCAAGCCAGAGCGAGTTATTCATCGATCAGCTTTAATTTGGCAGCAAGGTATTCAGTTAGATCTTCTTACCGAGAATTTCTAATCAGCCAAGTACTAGCTCAATCCAAGATGATAAGGAATATCACTCCCCCCTGCACTGTATAAATCTATAGTTTTGTGATGAACAGATAATCAATCGACCCATTCAATCTCCTAGCCTAACGCAGGTCGTTTTCACTTATAGGGAAATAACCAAACACTATTATTTCAGACATTGGTGTTGCACACATCGAGAGAATGTGTTGATTGTTCAGATCCTGCAGAACAAAATATTATTTATACCCAGATTAAAGCAGAGCAAAGGCGCTAATAAATGGTAGACGAGAAGGTGGTGACCCGTGATGAGCCGGTTGGTTGGAGGCGGCTGAAGAGCATAGATAAACATTGTTTCGGCTGCGGGACAGATAATATCTACGGGCTTCGGATGATATTTGAGACTGACGGTTCACGTGTGAGATCACAGCTCACAATTGGAGATCGTTTTCGCGGCTGGAGCAACCTTGTTCACGGTGGAGTCCTCGCCACTATCCTTGATGAGACAATGAGTTGGGCGGCCATTGCTGCGACCGAAAAATTGATGCTCACTAAAGGGATGCAGGTAAGGTATATCAAACCGGTCAGGATCGACACTTCAATCACCGCAACAGGCTATGTAAAGAAATGGCTTAGCAAGAGAGAAGTCGAAGTTGTTGCTGAAATCAAGGATGCTGCGGGTAACTTGTGTGCAACATCGTCAGGAAAGTTTCCTCTTTTCAGCAGAAAGCAGTTTTTACGAATGGGTATCATGTCTGAGCAGGAGATTGATGATATTTTGTCGTTTCTCAACTAACACCCAGCCCAAGTCTTCTCCCTATTTAAAAACTAATACAATCAGAAATATGGATTTTCCAAAGAGTATATATGTCGAATTGACAACCAGGTGCAACCTGCAATGCAGCAAGTGTGTGAAGTATACGGCGGGCAGCTGCATTCCTGAATGTGATATTGAGCTTGATGTGTTACATCATCTGCTTCCTTCTCTTGCCACGATAGAGAATCTCATTTTGAGCGGCATAGGAGAATCGCTTCTTCATCCGAATTTGTCGGAGATAATTGGACTTGCACGAAAGCACATGCCTGCCTCTGGAACAATAGGCCTGCAATCCAACGGATATCTTCTGGATAGAGATAAAGCTGTTGAGTTAATAGAACAGGGACTGACATCTCTGTGTTTCTCCGTTGACAGCTTTAATGACACATGTTCCCCCCATCACGAAACTGGTGAACACTCATTTCAGGCAGTTAAGGAAGCGGTAGAAAATGTTAACTCAGCAAGACAATCTACTTCAACGACGTTGGACCTTGGTTTACAAATCGTCTTAACGGACAGCTCTATTGAAGATCTTCCTTCACTGGTCAGTTGGGCTGCCAAAAACAGAATCGACTATATAATTGCCAGTCATCTAATCCAGTATGACAGTGAGGTCGAAAAAGAGAATCTTTTCAATTCTCACTCGCTAGAAGCCATCCAACTTTACAAAAAATACTGCGCAAAGGCTGCGTCAATTGGGCTTTCATTTGAGAGAGAATTTAACCAACACCGAAAAACTGCTGGCACCAAAACCAATGATGGATTTTCTGATCTTCTTGATTTGTTTTTCAAAGAAGCACGACACAGTGATATTAGATTGAATTTTGATCATATCAAGCCGATTAGTTCCGAGAGAACAGAAGAGATTAAGGCTGTTTTAGATAAGGCCCAGAAAGTTGCCCTTGGCAGTGGTATCGAATTCCACCTCCCTCATCTCCACGCAAACCATCAGCGCGAATGCAGGTTTCTAAGAGACAAAACCACCTTTATTTCTGCAAACGGTGATGTCACGCCATGTCACTTCTTGTGGCACACTTATTCAACTCAGGTATTTAATGAGAATATTAAGGTGCGTAAACGGGTGTACGGAAATATTGGTGAGAAGTCACTGGAGAATATTTGGTTGAACAAACAATACAGGATTTTCAGAACGGAAGCCGAGCAGTATGAATATTCTTCCTGTTGGTCCTGTCCTCAAGGACCATGCGCATCATTGGTAAACGATGCTAGCGGCTACGCCAATGATTGTTTCGGAAGTCAGGTTCCCTGTGGACACTGTCAATGGAATCTCGGAGGGATCCGCTGTTTGTAATCTAGTTTGATCTACCTCAAGATACGCTAAAGAGTTTGTTGGCTATGTTTTTCTAGCCTGAGTGAAAGTTGCCAGGAAGCAGGTCAATTTAATACAGCCAACCGACCATTAAGATTGGCCATGAAAATTAATCGTCTAATCTGCTGAAGATTATAAGTCAGGATGGCACTTGACTTGCGGAAGGAAATCCTGGCTGAACTTTCCCTCACTGAAAAAACGTTCGAGCTGCAAGGTAAAAGAGGTAATTTCAAAACCATTATCTCTCACCCAGTCTTTGTTGAAGTATGTGTCAGTATAACGTTCACCAGAATCACATATCATAGAAACAATCGTTAATGGATGCTCTGAGGAGTTTTTTCTAGAGAGTAATTGTAGTGCTGCAAAAATGTTTGTTCCAGTCGATCCACCAACCCTGCGATTTAGCAATTTCTCAAGATATTGAACAGCTGCTATCGAAGCACCATCTGGTATTTTTATCATCTGATCGACGACTTCTTTTATAAATGAAGGTTCTACCCGCGGTCTGCCAATTCCCTCGATATTTGAAGCAGTGTTGATGGTCAACTCAGGATTTCCTGATTGGAAATAATCAAAAAAGACTGAGTGTTCTGGGTCGGCGACACACAACTTTGTGCGGTACTGCTTGTATCTGATATATCTGCCGATGGTCGCAGATGTTCCCCCTGTACCGGCACTAACAACAATCCAGTCAGGTACTTTTTGAGGCTCTTTGTCAAGCTGCTTAAATATGGACTCAGCCACATTGTTATTACTCCTCCAGTCAGTAGCTCGTTCTGCAAAGGTAAACTGATCCATGTAGTGTCCGTTAACCTCGAATGCGAGATTTCTGGCTTCGGTGTAGACATCTCCCTCAATGACAAAATGGCATATTCCTCCATAAAACTGGATCTGTTCTATCTTTTTTATCGAGGTGTTTTGGGGCATCACTGCATAAAAAGGGAGCCCCAGTAATTTAGCAAAATAGGCCTCCGATACTGCCGTGCTGCCAGAAGAAGATTCAATGATCGGCTTTTTTTCTGTTATCCAACCATTTGCAAGGCCGTAGAGAAAAAGTGATCGAGCAAGGCGGTGTTTTAAACTTCCTGTGGGATGTGTGGATTCATCCTTGAGATAGAGGTTTGCATTAATGTTATCAGGCAAATCAACCTTTATTAAATGGGTATCTGCTGATCTCTGAAAATCAGCTTCTATCTTGTTAATTGCACTGTTTACCCAGGCTCTTATTGTCATGTC
>JBPCUV010000119.1:0-5445 GCA_051010975.1 Desulfocapsaceae bacterium | reverse complement strand
AGGCGGTCAAAACGGGGGGGCGTATCAATCTCCTGAAAGCCAGGAGCAATTAACTCGACTACAATGGCGGTTATATAACCCAAGAGGAGACAGGGAACAGCATGAATCGGCAAGAAAAAGAAATGGTGAAAGTCCTGGAGCTTTTGAAAAGCAACCACGGGGTCACCCATGTGAAAGTGGCAATGGAGGCAGAAGGCATCTTGCTCGGAGAGATACTGCGCACGAAAATCATCACGATGACCGCTGGAGTCGGCTTGTCTGTCAAAATCGGTGGGTGTGAGGCGATTACCGATACCCGCATAGCGATGGAACACGATGCCGACATCCTGCTCGCACCGATGATCGAGTCGCGATTTGCGCTTGAGAAGTTTTTGGATATGGCAGCCGATCAGTACGAAAAAGAGGAGTTAGAGGAAAAAACCTTATTGATCAATATAGAAACAATGACGGGCTCGGAAAACATCGCTGATATTCTAGCGGCCCCGAACGTAGAACTTCTCGACGGAATCGTTGTTGGACGCACGGATCTGAGTGGCGCGTTGAACCTTACTGATGTCAATCACCCGGATGTCCTGGAAGCAACCCGTAATGTTTTTATCGAGGCCAAGAAACAATCACTGGATTGCCTGATCGGTGGGGGAATTTCAGAAAAGACAATACCATTTCTGAATGATCTTGGTGATTTGGTTGATGGGTTTGAAACGCGAAAAGTTGTCTTCTACAACGGTGTACCTCCCGGAAAGAATCTGGGTGAAGCCATTCATCAAGCTCTCAAATTTGAATATCTCTGGTATCTCTGGCGCCAGGAGACTTATGGTCGATTATCTCGAGAGGACGCTGGAAGAATTGACAAGATGGCGCCCCGGTTCGCTCAATAAATATAGCTGATTCGAGGGCAACGAAATGATAACCGGGGTCGAGCATGTTGCTATTTTTTCAAGCAATCCAGAATCATTGAAAGATTGGTATGAGCGAGTCTTTGAATTCAAAATTGTTAAGGAGAATGACGCAAAAGGGACTTACTGGCTGCAAGCTCCCGATGGTATGTTGTTCGAACTGAAACGGGCAGAAAAAAACTGCCAGGAGTGTGGCGAAAAAATCAGCGGTATCAGGCATATCGCCTTAATGACCGATCGCTTTGAAGAGACCGTTTCACGATTAAAGAGAGAAAAAGTTAAAATAGTTTTGAATCCAACAATTTCCGCAACTGGAGGCAAGACATTTTTCTTTCGGGATCCAGAAGGAAACATATTCCAGTTGATATACCGCTCTCAGACTTTTTTTTAAAACATTAATTGATATCACGACGACTGGATGATCGATCCTAGAAGACAACAGACAAGGTTTGGGTAGCTACACTATGGTCGAGCTAAGCGTTGAAAGAGCAGCGAAAGTATTGGGTTCTAACGGGCAGCTTCGAGTTGCGATAAATTACGGAAACAGCGTTCTTGCCCAGAAAGATCCAGTTTCCGGAGAACCGGGCGGGGTTTCTGTTGATCTGGCCAAAGAACTGGCCACCCGTTTAAGCCTGAATGTGAAATTTTACACCTTCGAAGCCGCTCGATCGGTTGTCGAGGCGATAAAAGAAGGTCGCTGTGAACTGGCCTTTCTCGCTATCGATCCGCTTCGCGGCGAGCATTTAAGCTACACCGAGCCGTATGTGAAGATCCTTGGCGGCTACCTGACTGCGGCATCGGCGCCATACATAACTGTTGACGATGTCGATCAAGCCGGCATTCGTATCGCCGTAGGTAAAAATGCGGCGTATGATCTTTACCTGTCACGAACCATCACTAAGGCCGAATTAAGGAGAGCTTCGACCACTTCCGGGGCTGTCGACCTTTTTCTGTCTGACAAACTTGATCTGGCAGCCGGGATAAAGCCAGCTTTACTCGCCTATGCCCAAAAAAGACCGGGTCTCAAAGTCCTCGACGGGGCTTTCATGGAGATAAAGCAGGCAATCGGTGTGCCTCGCAGATTTGAAAAGGTCATACCTTATCTCAATAAATTTGTTGCAGAAATGCTCGACTGCGGTTTCATCCAAAACCGCCTTGAGGCGAGTGGCCAGGACCCAAACATTGCGGTGTCGAGGTGATCAGCGGCAACCTTCTCAATTATCATTCATCCGACAGATAGTGGGTTGAATATTTTTTCAACTCAAAAGACTGGAAAATAGGCAAATATTTAAACGGACCGGCGATGCAGATAAAGATTCCAGGTGTAATAATGCGAGGCGGCACCAGCAGGGCTTTATTCTTCAAAGAAGACGATCTGCCCAAGGACAAACGTGAGTGGGAATCTCTTTTTCTAAGTGCTCTCGGCAGCCCAGATGCAACAGGCCGTCAGATTGACGGGCTGGGAGGGGGAGTCAGTTCAAACAGTAAAGTTGCGGTTATCTCCCCCTCTGATGATCCTCGATATGACGTGGTTTATTATTTCGGCCAGGTTGCTGTTGATAAGCCTTCTGTCGATTTCATCGGCAACTGCGGAAATATCTCAAGTGCAGTTGCACCGTTTGCCATTGATGAGGGTCTGGTGTCTGCAGTTGAGCCGTACACTACCGTTCGCATTCATCAGCAAAATACTGACAAAATTATTATCGCTAAAGTGAGGGTGGATAACGGTAAATTTCAAGAATCAGGAGACTATGCGATTCCAGGGATCAACGGGACGGGGAGCAGGATAACCCTGCAATTTGTCGATCCTGGAGGGTCGTTAACCGGCAAGCTGCTGCCAACCGGCAAGGCGCTGGATATCCTTCAAGATGTCGGCGACCTCGGGGACATTGAATGTTCAATTGTCGATGCCGGAAATCCATTGATTTTCATTGCGGCGGATCAGCTTGGCATTGACACCTGCGATCTATCCCAGTTCGAGGTGGAGCGGATTGCCGGCGGGCTCGAGTCGATCAGGGCCCGAGCGGCAGTAGTACTGGGATTTGCCGAAAATGAGCAGCAGGCTTCGATAATTTCTCAGGCTGTTCCAAAGATTGCGGTGGTTTCAGCTCCTCAAAGTTATACGGCTATGGGGGGTGAAACTATAGAAAGTTCTGACATGGATGTTCTGATACGATGTCTGTCCATGGGTGCCTTGCACAAAGCACTGCCGGGTACTGCGGCAATTAGCGCCGCAGGAGCGGCAAAATTATCTGGAAGCGTGGTTAACAGAGTTCTCGCCGACAATGGCCCAACCGGGGAAATTCTGCGTTTTGGGCACCCAACCGGAGTGATGGAGGCCGGCAGCACAATAGAGGGACGAGGCATCTCACTTCATTATCAAGAGGCAACGCTATTTCGTACCGCCCGCAGAATTATGGAAGGCAAGGTGCTGGTCCCCCGTCCAATTTGATCTTCAGTGATCTTTCTCGCCTTGTATCGCCTAACATCGCACAAACAGTTTAAAGAGTTTGCGACAGTCTATATCAGGTACTTCTGTTAACTATCACAGGCGCTGAAGTTTGCCGAAACTGTAAATGGAATATTTCTGCAGTAAGCTTTTAATATCGTAAAGGAGTTAATGATGCGAATTTTGGTAATACCCTGCGATGGAATTGGCCCGGAGATAGTTGAAGCTTCCATGAATGTGGTTTCAGTTGTTACAGAAAAATCGGGGGCAACAATCCAGTTCGATTTTGAGGACGCTGGCTTTGTAAGTCTTGACGAATACGGCACGACTCTGCGCCAGGATCTATTGGAAAAAGCTAAGACCTACGACGGGATAATCCTCGGGCCGCAGTCACATGCCGACTATCCGTCTCCCGAAAAGGGGGGAAAAAACATATCTGCTGCTTTTAGGACATCTCTTGATCTTTACGCAAATGTTCGACCGGCTCGAACGCGCCCCTTTCTACCTTCCAACCTGAAAGAAGGTAAAACCATGGACCTCGTCATCATGAGAGAAGCGACAGAAGGCTTTTATCCTGATCGCAATATGACTCGTGGATGGGCCGAGCTGATGCCAAGCCCAGACATGGCCCTGTCTTTTCGAAAAATTACCCGGCACTGCAGTAATCGGATAGCCCGACGAGCCTTTGAATTGGCTATGAAACGCCGCAAAAAGGTGACTGCAATCCATAAATCCAACAGTTTTCATATGACAGACGGGTTGTTTTTAGAATGTATCTACGAGGTGGCTCGGGATTTTCCCGAGGTAGCCGTCGATGACTTGCTTGTCGATGCCTCAACTGCACATCTGGTAAGACACCCCGAACAATTTGACGTAGTGGTGGCGACCAATTTTTATGGAGATATCATAAGCGACCTGGCAAGCGAACTATCAGGAAGTCTTGGTCTTGCAGGCTCGATTATGGCCAGTGATGACCAGTGTTGTGCTCAGGCGCAACATGGATCAGCACCGGATATTGCCGGTCAGGACAAAGCTAATCCCGTCTCAATGATCTTATCGATTGCCATGATGATGAAATGGCTCGGAGAATATCACAAAAGAGCTGAATTGATTGAAATTGGGACCAGAATGGAAGACGGTGTCGACACTGTACTTGCCGATCCGAAATCACGGACTGCAGATCTTGGGGGGTCCCTAGGATGTACTGATTTTGGTAAAGCTGTTTCTGCAGCCGTCTAGGTCTAACGACACATAGATCAGCCGACTAAAGAGTTCTTGAGCTTTCTGACTGCACTGAGCGGGCTGGTCAGAACAGTGCAACCAATTTGCTCCTCGACCGCAGGCAGTGCCTGAGAAGCTGAAAATTGGGCCAACATCACTACTTGATAGTCTGCGAAAACGGAGGATGCCTCCCCTATCAAAGCATTATGCTTCTGAAGATCACCCCGAGATAATGCCGTCATGGCGTCAGCAACGAAAATTGAGTCAAGTTGAGCCGTCTTGCCCAATTCATCCGCCAGAGAATAAAACTCCTCTTCCATAGATGGGATACTAGGCTTGAAAGTGGCTATCATGCCTATTTTGCCGCCAATTTTTAGAGCCTCATCAAACATTGCTTCGTTCGGTTTCAATACCGGTATCTGCAATTGCTTTTTCGCCGCATCGATTTCTCGACCAAAGGCCGAACAGCTATAGAGAATGCCATCTGCTCCTAGACGTTCTCCGTACTTTCCGAGCGTGACTATTCGATGTTCTATTAGAGCACGCTCGAAATCCCCTGAGTTGAGGTCTTTGCTGAGAGAATCATCAAGCAGATTGACGGTTTCAGCATCTGACCATTGTTTATTGAATGCCGCCTGTATGGGATCTATTGAGACGGGTGTGGCATGAATCAGAACTATCCGATGTCCTTTTACTGTTGGAGGCATAGGGCTGGATTATTAAAATATTAACTTTAGAAGAGGAGCGTCACCATACTCCAGTTATTACTCCTACTAATGTGTAGTGGAGTTACTTGTTGAATACGATGCACTAATTTGAGGTGACTATCCCTATATAACATTCAGTTTCAAGCTATGCCACGGTAACAATACAGAGATT
>JBPCUV010000118.1:0-3119 GCA_051010975.1 Desulfocapsaceae bacterium | reverse complement strand
ATGGCATTGCCCCGGAGCAGTTTCATGCCACCTCAAATTTCCCAGAATACATAAAACTTGATGGTCATGGCTGGGTACTGGCTCCGGAAAGCAGGATGGATGCGGTTCTGGTTGTCGACCAGGGCCAACTTCAGGTGATCGAGCCGAGGAACCTGAAAAAAGACGATCTGGTGGTTGTCGGGCGCACGGAGAACGGTGAACAGGGTATTTTCGTTCATGCTGACGGATTCGTGCAGCCTGAGGGCTCCGAAGACAAATTCATTTTTCGATCCCGCGGCACCAGAGAGACCCCCTTTTCCCGCAGCTACGATGATCTCTATCGTACTCTCCGGTACGACCGCGATCATGGCCATATCGTCTGGGTACTGGGCCCGGCAGTCAGCTTCGACAAGGACAGCAGGGAATCCATGCAAGGCCTGATCGAGGCCGGCTACTGCCATGCCCTGATGGCGGGTAACGCCCTGGCAACACACGATCTGGAGGCGTCCCGATTTGGGACCGGGCTGGGACAGGATATCTATAATCAGCAGCTGGTACCGCTCGGTCACTATAACCATCTCGATGTCATCAATGGCGTTCGCGGCAGCGGGTCAATAGCTGATTACATCAGCCAGGCAGGGGTTCAAGACGGTATCATCTATGCCTGCGAGACCAAGGGAGTCCCCTATGTTCTGGCCGGGTCGATCCGCGATGACGGCCCACTGCCAGGTGTTGTCGGTAACGCCTATGAAGCCCAGAACGACATGCGCCGTCATGCCCGCCGGGCGACAACAGTCATCGCCATGGCCACCCAGTTGCATTCCATCGCCTTTGGTAATATGACGCCCAGTTACAAAATCCTTTCAGACGGTTCGGTTCGTCCAGTCTTCTTCTTCATCGTTGATATGTCGGAGTTCAGCGCCGATAAGCTCGCTAACAGAGGCTCGGCGCAAGCGCAGGCGATCCTTACCAACGCCCAGGATTTTATCGTCAACCTCTGGAATAACTTACGCAAATGAGTATGTCTGAGAGGAAACAAACCGTCAGGATCATCGGCATCCCAATCGATCTTGGCCAACAGCACCGTGGTGTAGACATGGGGCCGGTGGCCATCCGTTATGCCGGGCTGAGCGCGGCCCTGAAAAAACTCGGCTATCACACCCAGGACGTTGGCAACATAGATGTTCCGGGTCATTACACCCTGACGCACAGGGGTTTCTCTGATCGGTTGCCGCCGATCCGGGCTGCCTGTGAGGATACCTACGAACTTGCTCGACGGGCAATCAGAGATGGAACAATACCCATTTTTCTTGGCGGCGACCACTCGGCCTCCATCGGCAGCATCGGCGGCGTGACTCACGATGGAGAATGCGGATTGATCTGGATCGACGCCCATGGAGATTTCAACACCCCGGAGACATCTGAAACCGGCAACATCCACGGTATGGCATTGGCTATTCTCTTTGGCAGAGGCCCCCACGAACTGGTCGATGTGGGGAGAAAGGGTGCCAAACTCAAACCGGAACAGGTGGTGCTTGTAGGTCCCCGCCAACTCGACGAGAACGAAAAAGAAAGTCTGCGGGATTCGGGCTGCACTATTTTTACCATGCGCGACATCGACGAACGGGGAATGAGCAATGTCATTGCCCAGGCCCTGGAGAAACTCAGCGAATGCCAGCATATTCATGTGAGCCTGGATATGGATAGTATCGACCCCAACGAGGCACCCGGGGTGGGCACACCGGTGGCTGGAGGACTGAGTTACCGCGAAGCCCAGTTGCTGATGGAAACCATCAGCGATACGGGGCGCCTCCTCTCACTCGACATAATGGAGACCAATCCCATTCTCGACGTAAGCAATCGAACGGCCCAGGTCGCGGTTTCGCTTGCGGCATCACTGTTCGGAAAATCTATTCTCTAGAATTACCTGTTTACCTGGTCCCTTTCAGGTAAGCCTGTCTCAACGATTCAGGAAAGCGTTCAATGGCGTAGCGAAGCATTGTCCTGGGCAGTTCCTTATAGTGCTCATCCAGAAATGCTACTTCCCGATCGAGATCCCTGTTGCCCACCTCTCTGAGCATCCACCCCACCGCTTTGTGCAGCAAATCGTGCTCATCATGGCGCAGGATGTCGGCAAGTTTCAGGGTTTCTGTAAAAGAATTGCGGCGAATGAAATGAAATGTCGCAAGGATCGCAATACGCCGCTCCCAAAGATTATCAGATACTGCCAGGGTAGAGAGGATATCTCGATCACGGTGTTCTAGAAAGTGGCCAACAATATGGGGAGCGGAGACATCTACAAGATCCCAGTTATTTATATATGCACTATTTTTAAGATAGAGCTCATAGACCTCTTTTTGTAACCTTTCGTCGCCGCGCTTATAACACTCAACCAGAATCAGCAGAGCTGTCAGTCGGATCTCATGAAACTCCGAATGCAACAATTTTTCGGTTGAGGGCAGATCGAGGCGGCGATATCTGCGAGCAATCTTTCTTAAGACCGGAACCCTTATCCCGAGAAACCTGTCCCCCTCGCCATACTGGCCGGCCCCAGTCTTGAAGAATTTTTGAGAGTGTACGGCGATTTGCTCATTGGCTAGACAGTGGAGTTCGTTCTCTATTTTCTTTTGCTCCGAGACCATTAAAAAAATGCTCCTCTGATTTCAGACAGTTGATGTAGCCATCGCAGAAAAAACCAGGAAAGGAGCCAGAGGTGTACCTTCCTTGTCTCCATACCTCATCGGACAATATACATAATGCTGCTTGATTAAAGCTACCCACATAAAGACAGGGAGGACTACTTGCGATTTATCTATTGCATGGTCAATAACGATTTTGTTAAACATAGGGATTCACCTCAGAATGAGGGGTTTGAACCACCCACGAAGTGATCACTACCGCTAACAACAAAGAAACCAAGTGATCTATGAACCTACAATAGGGAGGAATGCTATGGAAAGAAGAGAATTTCTCAAGACTGCTGGTGCTGGAGCCATTGCTGCTGGAGCTATGATTGCGGGAGCTCCCGCCGTACATGCCCAGGAAACGATTGAAATTACGATAGTGACGACGTGGCCTCGCGACTTTCCCGGACTTGGCACGGGGGCGCAGCGTTTCGCGCAACGCTTGACTGATATGAC
>JBPCUV010000117.1:0-7098 GCA_051010975.1 Desulfocapsaceae bacterium | reverse complement strand
ACCGTAGCCTTTTTCCAATTGGGGAATAGCGCCGGAAGGGCGCAGTACTCTGCTGAATAGCGGGGTGTCTGGAAGCTCGATCAGCTCTTTGACATCAGCCAGTGCCCTTTCTATCAGAGTCTCATCGTCAAGCTCGAGACGCTCGGGGTGCCTTCTGCCACCGATGAGTGTCTCGAAGACTATGTGGCCTTCTGGAGCTCGGTTCGGGAACATGTTCGAGGAGAACAGTGTGCCCAGGGTGAAACGCTGTTCTTGCTCCGGATTCAGATATCCGAAACCGGGGGGCAGTGCAGCCCGGTCGAAACCGAATACAACCGTGGCGATCCAGGCTTCTGGAATCTGTCTCAGGGGTGGCTCATCAGCAAGTGCAGACAAGAGGCTCAGGCTTTGATTGACTGGAAGCGCCAGTACCAGATTGGCGGCCTGAAGGGTTTCCTGTTCCGTTTCAACCTGCCATCCCCGAGGGCTCCTCTGAATACCGGTCACCTCGCAATTGAGACGGATCATCTCTTGACCCACCAGTTCCGTCAGGCGCTGGGGCAGCCGTTGCATGCCACCGGGGAAACTTGTCATTGAGGGCATCTGCAGTTTCTGTCCCCTGCTTCTGGTTTTTCGAGCCAGGCGAGCTTTGGCAAGAGCGCCCCGGATGATCGAGCCGTGCTCCTTTTCCATCAGGCGCAGACCGGGCATCACCGCATCGATTTTAAGCCTGTTGTAATCACCCGCATAGGTTCCAGTGAAGACCGCATCGACATAGGGAAGCAACGCGTTGCCAAAACGATATTGGGCCCACTTGGCAACGGTCGGTTCTCCTGCCAGAGGTTTTTTAAATAGCTCGCCGATGACCCTGAGCTTGTCCGGCCAGGGGATCAGCGGTGCCTTGATGATTTTTAGCGGCGACTGGGGTATCAGCATCAATTTCGAATCGATGCAGACATAACGGACAAAGGTTTTCAGCGGAGCTCGGACGCATTCGGCTTCGAGGCCGGTTTCCTCGAGCAGTTCCCTGCTTTCGGCACAATTGTCTAAAAAGCCGTGCGGGCCGTATTCTGCCAGATAACCGCTATCGCTGAACGAGCTTATAACACCGCCGGTCGAAGCCGATTTCTCTAGTAGAAGAAGTTGATGTTCCGGCTGGCGGCATTTGAGCTTATGGGCAATGACCAGCCCGCTGAGTCCGGCGCCGATGATGATGGTATCGTTAGAATTATTCATGTAATGTCGCTTGAAGCTCCGAGTTTTCGATATCGATTTCCAGCCAGCCGCCACCGCTCAGCGCGCCCGGGTTGTAGATCGTGGTTCGACCGATCAGCTCAGCTCCGGCGGCTTCGTGGATATGTCCACAGACGCACAGATCGGGCTGGGAATCCTCGATAAATTTTCTGATCGCCTGCGATCCGACCGAAGTGCCGTTGTGCAGACGGTCGACTATGGTGTCGATTGGAGGCGTATGGCTGACCAGAATAAGGGGAATTTTATTTTTTGCAACTGCTGTGGGGGGGGCAAGCAGCTTCCGGGCTTGATCATAGCCGGTCTCGGCGAACTCAAGAAGTTGCTCTTCCGAAAATTCAGATGGGGTCGAAAATGGGGTAGAATTGGACCCTCCTGCCCTGATTAAACAGATCTGGTCGTTGATCAGTTTCGCCTGTTTATGCAGATTGAGGCCGGCGGCCTCGAGATAGTCATTCACCTCGGGACGATCGAGGTTGCCGAACTGAGCCAGGACACAGGGACTCACCGCGCAGGCATCTTCGAGAACAATTTCGGCTTCGGCCGCCCTGCCGAAATTGGTCAAATCACCGTTTAGGACGAGTAGATCAACCTGCCCGGTTGAATTCAGCCGGTCCAGGTAACGGCCAGCCATATGGATGTCGCCCGCTATCACAATCTTCATCTCTACAGTATCCGGAAAGAGCTCTGTAAATGATGTCCTAAACCCTTCACACCGGTGGTTGACAGCGATTCATACATGGTTAACATGTTGGCCGACTTTGGATGAAAATTTCGGGTTCCTCTGTTGTGGCAGGAACCCGGACATTACTATGTGAGTACAATAAGAGGTGAATATGAGCAACGCAACAACCCACGAATTTCAAGCGGAAACAAAGAAACTACTCGATATTGTCATCAACTCGCTCTACACCGAGCGCGATGTGTTCATTCGGGAGCTGATATCAAATGGGGCAGACGCTCTGGAAAAGTATCGTCACGAGAGTTTGACCAGGGATCAGGAAGATCTCTTTGATTCCCATGTACCCTTGGAGATCACCATAGATCTTGATGAAGAAAATAATGAGCTGACCATAACCGACACCGGTATTGGTATGACCGGGGATGAACTCATCGCCAACCTCGGAACCATTGCCCATTCTGGTTCCAACAGTTTTCTGGCCGAGTTGGCTGAGGCGGCCCGTAAGGATGTCAGCCTCATTGGTCAGTTCGGGGTCGGTTTTTACTCGGCGTTTATGGCAGGTTCAAAGGTACGGGTACAGAGTCGCTCCTGGGATGGCTCGGAAGGGCATGAATGGGTGTCAGACGGCACCGGATCTTTTGAAATTAGCGAGTGTCCGGGTCTCCATCGAGGTACGAAAATACTCGTCACGCTTAAAGAAGGTTGCGAGGATTATGCCAAAAAGTGGAAGGTGGAATCGATCATCAAACAGTACTCCTCATTTGTTCCATTTCCCATAAAACTGGAAGGGGATACGGTCAATACGGTTCAGGCCCTGTGGACCAGGAACAAATCGGAAATAAATGAAGATGAGTATCTCGAGTTCTACAAATTCATCGCCAACGCAGCCGATGATCCTCTGTACCGGCTTCATTTTTCAACCGATGCTCCGCTGGCCATTAATTCCCTCTTGTTCGTCCCCAAAGAAAATTTCGAGATCATGGGGTTTGGCCGAGTCAGTCCGGGAGTCAATCTCTATTGCCAGCGGATTCTTATCGACCAGCACTCGGAATCGATTCTGCCCGAGTGGCTCAGGTTTCTCAAAGGGGTCGTAGACAGTGAGGACCTGCCGCTCAATATCTCCCGGCAGGCATTGCAGGACAATGCGCTGGTGGCCAAAATCAGGAGGGTGCTGACCAAAAGGTTCCTCAAACATCTGGCCGAAGAAGCTAAAAAAGACGAGGAAGGCTACCTGAAGTTCTGGGAGACCTTCGGGATTTATCTTAAAGAGGGGGTGGCCAGCGATTTTGAATATCGGGCCGAGCTTGGCAAATTACTGCGCTTCGAATCATCAAAATCGAAAGAATCAACGCCCGTCGGTCTTGACGAGTATCTTCTTCGCATGAGCCCCGACCAGGAGGAAATCTATTACATAAATGGTTCCAGTCGGGCGGCCATAGAGGCCGGTCCCTATGTCGAGATGTTCAAGAAAAAAGACATAGAAATCATCTATACCACTGAGCCGATTGACGATTTCGTGCTCAGTCACCTGGCTGAGTATGAGGGTAAAAAGTTTGTCTCAGCCGACCGGGCTGATCTGTCGCTCGACGACAAAGGCGATGCCAAAGACGAAGAGCAGGAAAAGAGCGGGCAGGAGCTTGATGAGAAACAGAGTGAAGAACTGATAGGCTGGCTCAAAAAGACCTTGAACGACAAAGTGGCCGATGTGTCAAAATCATCCCGGCTGGTCGAGTCCCCGGCAATGATCGTCAATCCCGATGGGCATATGACATCATCGATGGAGCGCGTCATGGCCGCGGGTCGGATGGAAAAAGGTCTGACCGGTGAGATTTCCAAGAAAAACCTGGAGATCAATACAGCCAATGTCCTGATCTGCAGACTGGCCGAGCTGATTGACTCAGACGAATCTTTTGCCTCAGAGGTTGCTTTGCAGATTTACGACAACGCAATGATTCAAGCCGGTCTGAGTGTGGATCCTCTGGAAATGGTTGAACGTAATTACCGGATTCTGCACAAGGCCGTCGACTGAGATCAACCGGTCTCAAATCACCTTAAGCGCCGAGATATCTCCTTGTAGCAATCGGATATTCGGCGCTTTTCCATCTTCGGCGCCATTTCATATTAGAGTTGAAAAATGCGCTGCTACAGGATATAGAGCGTGTGTATTTGCAGATCTGCTCATTGAGCTACAGGCTGTAATTTCACGAGGTGCAGCCTCATGGCTTGGCTTCCGCGCTTTAAAAGCGGCCAGAGTAATTTCCCGGAGATTGTGTATGGCGGTACTAAAACGACTTTTCCTGTTCTGCCTGGTAGCATTATTTTTGTCCGCTTGTGTACACCAACCGGTCAGACACCTTGCTTCCGATGCCAGCCTGATCACTCCCGGGTCGTCGACCAAGACGGATGTCTTAACCTATCTCGGAGATCCGGATGAGCGGCAGGAAGACGGGTCGCAGCCGGAGCGCTGGCTTTATTACGAAGAGCAACTTTCTGCGGTACAGAGGACTTTTTATGTGGGGAGATGGTTTGACCCCAAAAGCGTCAGTCGAATCATCGTCATTTTTGACGGTGAGACAGTCTCCGATATTCAGTATAACGCCTCAGAGTCCGGCGAGTTCGAGCAGGACGCCGGCAAGCCCGGACAAGAGTAACAACAGTGAACGACAGATTCGCGACCATTCGGGACCGAATGGTGCAGGAACAGCTCATTCCCCGGGGAATTTCAGACCCGCGGGTTATTGATGCCATGCGGGAGGTGCCCAGGCACTGCTTTGTGGATGATGCCCTGCAATCCCGTGCCTACGGTGATTTTCCTCTGCCTATTTCAGCTGGTCAGACAATCTCTCAGCCCTACATCGTTGCTTTGATGACCGAGGCGCTGGGGCTTACCGGGGCGGAACGGGTACTCGAGATAGGTACCGGCTCAGGGTATCAGGCTGCGATTCTTTCCAGACTCTGCAGCCAGGTTTATACGGTGGAGCGGATCAATGTTCTGCTGGCCGGGTCGCGAAGGGTGTTCGATCAGCTCAGATATTTTAATATCATTGCCAAACTGGACGACGGTACACTGGGTTGGCCCGAGCACGGCCCCTATGATGCGATTATCGTTACAGCCGGGGGGCCGGAGATACCCGAGCCTCTGGTAGAGCAACTGGGTGATGGAGGACGGCTGGTAATTCCGGTCGGGGACCAGCATCTGCAGGAGCTGCAAGTGTTGGAGAAAGAAGAAGATGAAGTACAGGTCAGGGAACTAGAAAAAGTACGATTCGTCGACTTGGTTGGAGAGCATGGCTGGAAATAGCGTCACAGATACTTCTGGAGGCCCGCTGAAGCGGCTCTTTGACTATTGCATGGACTGGATTGCCGGACCTTACGGAGCCTGGACACTGTTCATCATTGCTTTCGTTGAGTCATCTTTCTTCCCGATACCGCCCGATGTTTTTCTCATCGCCATGTGCATATCGGCTCCCACGCGCGCCTTCAAGTATGCAGCGATTTGCGCGGCAGGCTCAGTTCTCGGCGGAATGTTTGGCTATGGGCTCGGTTTTTGGTTTATGGAGTCGCTGGGACAACAGATAATTGGCTGGTACGGGCTTGAAGACAAATATTTAAGTGTCCAGAACCTTTACCAGAAATATGACGCCTGGGCAGTAGGGACGGCTGGTTTTACTCCTTTACCCTACAAACTGTTCACCATCACGGCCGGTGCCTTTGAGATAAATTTCATGACCTTCGTGCTTGCCTCCCTGGTATCACGATCCGCCCGGTTTTTTCTGGTTGCCGCTTTTATCTGGAAATTTGGGGCGCCGGTGAAAGGGTTTATTAACAGATATTTCAATATCATTTCTGTCGTCTTCGTGATTCTGCTTATCGGCGGTTTCGTACTGGTCAAATACCTGCTTTAATTCCCCCAGGCCTTTATCGGGTTTACCAGTTCAGCTCTGTGGGATCCTGTGCTATACTGGATAAGTATCTATTCCGGCAGCCGCACGTACCATTTCCTTAATGGTTACACGGTGGCTTCTGACACCAATCATTTCTTCAGGGTTGTATCCCGCAATGAAACGAATCAGTACCTTGTGCCTCGTTCTGCTGCTCCTGACTGTGCCGATGTCCGCAGCCCCACATGAACTGCACCTCAAGGATGGCAGAATCATCCACACCGATTCGATCACAAGAGCGGGTTCCCGACTGAGTTATCAGCAA
The DNA here is from genome assembly GCA_051010975.1 of Desulfocapsaceae bacterium. GTDB lineage: Bacteria > Desulfobacterota > Desulfobulbia > Desulfobulbales > Desulfocapsaceae > JABDQA01. The sequence continues at coordinate 980 of JBPCUV010000117.1, read as the reverse complement.
TTCGGCGGCACGATCACCATCGACCTTTCCGAGGTCGAGAAAATCCAGTACGATCGTTTGCCAGAACCCAGGGATATCAGTGTCAAAGACTCTGAGAATGGCGGCGTTCGTGATACACCGGACAGCAATGATCTGATTCAGGTCCTCAACACAAAACTCGACCCGTCAACTCCTATTGAGACCGCCAATCTTGCGGTGGTTACCATCGTCACCGAGGCCGGTTATGGATCGGGATTCTTTGTCAGCGATGACGGCCTGATCGTCACTAACCGCCATGTGGTTCGAGGCAGCCGGACAACCGATCAGAAGATCAGGGGAAAGATGAGTGAGTCGGCACAGCGTCTACAGAAACTGCAGACCAGCCTGGATCAGGAAAAAGTCCGGCTTGATAATTACAAGAAGGAGCTCGGCGACTACAAAAAACGTTTTAGTCAGGTCGTGGCGGATAGCCGGCACCGGATTGATCCGAATAAAAAGGCTGAAGTCGAATCAGATCTTAACCAGCGTGAGCGCAATTTCAACCAGTGGTACTCGGATTATACAAGCAGGAGGCAAACCTACCAGAAGGCACTGGCGGAGTTCAAGCGCAACCAGCGAGATTATAATCAGAGCTCCCAGAAACTTGCAGCCCAGACCAGGTTTGAGGTGGTACTGGCAGATGGCAGTCGAGAGTCGGCGATATTTTACAGGGTTAGTGAAAACTACGATCTCGCCCTATTAAAACTCGATGGCTATAGAACCCCCTATCTGCGTTCCCTGAATGACGGTGAGCTCAAACTGGGTCAGGACGTCTATGCCATCGGCTCACCACTAAAACTCAACAATACGGTTACTTCTGGAGTTGTCTCCAATAGCAGGGGCGATTTCGTTCAGACCAACGCCGAGATCTATCCAGGAAATTCGGGCGGCCCGCTGATCACCGGGGACGGTCTCGTGGTTGGAGTCAACACCATGAAAAGGATTACCGAAAAGTTTGAAGG
>JBPCUV010000116.1:0-10784 GCA_051010975.1 Desulfocapsaceae bacterium | reverse complement strand
GATCTCAGATGAGATCATGGAACTGGTCGAAGAAGGAATTGTCACCGGCAAGCACAAGGTGGTGGATCGGGGTAAGGTGATCGGTAGTTTCTGCATGGGTACTCGTAAACTCTACGATTACATCGATGACAATCCTTTGTTTTCATTTAGTCCCACAGATTACGTCAACGCTGCCAATGTGATTGGTAAACATAATAATATGATTACCATTAATATGGCTCTGGAGATCGATCTCACCGGCCAGGTGAGCTCCGATAGCGAAGGCGGCAGCTTCTACTCGGGGATCGGAGGGCAGGTCGACTTCAACAGGGGAGCGGCGAGGTCAAGTGGGGGGCGACCAATCATCGTCATGCCGTCGGTGACTACGTCTGGACAATCACGGATCCTGGCTCGCTTAAGTCCCGGTTCAGGAGTGGTGATTTCACGGGGCACGGTTCACTATGTGGTTACTGAATACGGAAGTGCCTATCTGCACGGTAAATCTGTCCAGGACAGAACCCTTGCCCTGATTTCTATCGCCCATCCTCACTATCGCCCGCAACTTCTCAAAGAGGCCATCGAAGCCAAATACATACGAGAGGAGTTTGCCGATGTCGAAGGTAAGTTTGTGGTCGCCTCCCAGAGTCAGATGAATACCACACACCTGCTCAAGGATGGGACGGAGATCACCTTCAGGCCCATTCACCCGACGGATGAACCGAGGATGAGAGACCTGCTCTATGATCTCTCCCAGGAGACCATCTATTACCGATTCATGAGTCATCAGGAGCGCTTTGGACAGCGGCAGATCCAGAATTTTGTCTATATTGATCACCGTCAGGACGTCGCTATCGTTGGCATTCTGCCGGAGGTATATGGTGATGAGATAATTGCGGTGGGCAGGTATTATCTCGACGAGCGTACCAACCGGGCCGAGGTCGCCTTTGTGGTGCGTGACGAATGGCAGAACAAGGGCTTGGGCTCTTTTGTCTTCAAGCACCTGGAAAATATAGCCAAAGCCAATGGTATATCAGGATTTACCGCCGAAGTCCTTAGAAACAACAATCGCATGCAGGCTATCTTCAATCACTCGGGTCTCAATGTCACGAGCGCGATTGAAGAAGGTGTATATAGTTTTATCATGGATTTCTGAAGCACGTAATTTAAATGTAATTTGCCAGGTAGAAGTATGGAATCAGCCCAGAAAGAATGCACCCGGTGTGGAACCTGTTGCGCCAATGGCGGTCCGGCTTTACATGTGCAGGACAAGCGGCTCATCGAGGGCGGTGCGATTCCCATCTCTCACCTTATTACCATTAGAAAAAGAGAGATGGTTCATAATCCGGTAACCAACCGGTTCCAAAGTGTTAAAAACGAATTAATCAAGATCAGTGGAGTTGGAAAAGAGTGGAGTTGTTTTTATTTCGATCCAGAGCAGAAAGGCTGCACCATCTACGACCATAGACCAATGGCATGCCAGGCCCTGGAGTGCTGGGACACCGAGGTAGTGGAACAGATTATCGAAAAAGATCTACTCAGCAGATCCGACCTGATTGACGAGAGTGATCCGCTCTACCGGTCTGTAAAAGAACATGAATCAAGCTTTCCATGCCCTGATCTGGAAGCCATTCTCAAACAGGGCGTCACCGATCAGAGTAAAAAACTGGAAGATGCTGCCAATCGCGAAGTGGCCTTCAGGACAGAGCTGGTCGGCAGACATGATCTGTCACTGGGAGAGGAACTGTTCTATTTCGGTCGCCCTCTTTTTCACCTTTTGATATCAGTTGGTGCCCGCGTTCGAGAGTCGGGGGGGCGACTGCTCGTCAGCTGGCCCCCAAAAGAGTAATCGGATAATATAAAGAGCACGGGGACAGGTCTCCTCTACAGAGCCCCGTCCCCGGTGGTGAAAATTGCTGGCCATCGCTTACTGCCAACTCAACCGTTCGAGTTCCTGCCCCCTGGTCGATATGGTAATCTGTTCGACCGGAACCTGAGTAGAAGCTTTTTCAAGTGCCCGTTTGATGATCACATTCATGGCCGAGCAGCAGGGTACTTCCATGATCAGGATGGTGATCGACTTAAGATTACAGGTATCGATGATTTCTGCAAATCTGTCGATGTAGGAGTCTGCATCATCAAATTTTGGGCAGCCCATCATCACCACTTTGTCCGCCAGATATCTTTCCTGAAATCCCGGTGCCGAGACCGCAGTACAGTCTGCCGCGACGAGTATCTCTGCACCCTGCAGAAACGGAGCGTGGGGCGGAATCAGCCTGATCTGGATAGGCCAATGGCTGAGCAATGAATCGCTGGTCTTGCCGATCGGCATCGGGGTCGGCTGGTTGGCTCCGGCACACGGTGTCTGTGGTTCGAACGTTTTGATATGTGTCGAGGCACATCCGCAATCCATCTGAGGTTGCGGGGCAGACTCGGCCTTTTTCTTTTCAGCCAAAAATTCTTCTACTGCCTCTTCGTCGAACTCGTCGGCTTTACGCTCAGTGATTTTCAGGGCACCGGTGGGGCAAGAACCTAAGCAGGCACCTAGACCGTCACAGAGCTTGTCGGCCACAAGTTTGGCTTTGCCGTCAATGATTTCGAGTGAGCCTTCTGCACAGTCGGGAACGCAAAGTCCGCAGCCGTCACAGAGTTCTTCATCTATTTGAATTATCTTTCTTAACTGTTGCATGATAACCTCTCTGAAAGGGTGATAGTTTATCTGGAAAAGATAATTTTTCCGTTGTTTCAATCACATCCTATCAGATACAGGATCAATTCCCTTGACCTGAGTCAATAGACGTATTTTTCTCTAATTTTTTTAAAAATAATTTTAGCGGAGTGTTGCGAAGGTAGGCGGAGGTTCTCATTTTATCTCCAGCTTCCCTCTGATACACGGTCAGCGCTCTTTGAATGAGATCGAGACCTTCCTCGACACTGAGATTGGCGCCAATCTGGTCGGCGATGCGTGGAGTTCGACCACCGTTGCCGCCAAAATAGATGTTCCAGGTTTGTGCTTTGGCTGAGGCTGCTATAAAACCAATATCTCTTAGTTTCGGCATGGTGCAGCAACGGGGGCACCCGGCTACGGCAACCTTGATTCTGGCCGGCAGTGGTTGAGGCAACTCAAGTGAGTCAAGCTTGGCGACGAGCTCTCCGGTTTTGATACAACCGTTCTTGCATTCACCGCAATCATTGCAATTGAAAATTGAGATGATACCGTCTTTAGGCTGCGGTTTGAGTAATGGCTTTAGGTAGCTGATAAACGCATGAAATTGTTCATCAGCCAGTCCCGATACGGCTATTTGCGAGCCGGGAGTAAAACGAATACCCTCGACCCTGAATTTCTCGACAGCGGCCCACAGCATCTTGAGATCAGAACTGGAAAGAGCAGCAATTCTATAGCCGCGGATGGTTTTAAATCTATTTGCAGGAATAGTGGACATTACCAATAGGAGACCGCCGCAGCCCTAAGAGGCGGCGGCGGTCGGGTGATAGTTATTAGCTCGTGCGAGCCGATTCAGCAATTAAGCAAGAATGGTCTGCAGGTCCTCCTGGGCAGTCTCGGCGATTGGTTTGATGGCGAAATTTTCAACCAGTACGTTGAGCACGTTAGGAGTAATGAACGCGGGCAGGGACGGTCCGAGGCGGATGTCCTGGATGCCAAGGCTGAAGAGGCTTAGCAGAATGACACAGGCCTTCTGCTCGTACCATGAAAGAATCATGGACAAGGGCAGGTCATTGACACCGCAATCGAATGCTTCGGCCAGGGCAGAGGCAATCTGGATGGCACTGTAGGCGTCGTTGCACTGGCCTACATCAAGCAGTCTCGGGATCCCACCGATGTCGCCGATCTTCTTGTCGAAGAACCTGAATTTGCCGCAGGCCAAGGTCAGAATGACCGTGTCGGCCGGAGCCTGTTCAACGAAGTCGGTGTAGTAGTTTCGTCCGGGTTTGGCGCCATCGCAACCGCCTACCAGGAAGAAGTGCTTAATGGCACCTGCTTTTACGCCCTCGATTACCTTGTCGGCAACACCCATGACCGTGTTGCGGCCAAATCCGGTGAGCACCTCACCCTTGTCTTCATCGGCGGTAAAACCGGGAAGGGCCAGAGCGCGTTCGATCACCGGTGAGAAGTCCTTGTCGTCACCAATGTGACTGACATCTGGCCAGCCTACGAGACCGGTGGTGAAGACATTTTCTTTATAACTGTCGCGCGGCTTCTGGATACAGTTAGTGGTAAACAAAATGGCCCCTGGGAAAACATCCATTTCTTTCTGCTGGTTCTGCCAGGCGGTACCATAGTGACCGTGAAAATGGTCGTACTTTTTTAGCTCAGGATAGCTGTGGCAGGGCAGCATCTCGCCATGGGTGTAGATGTTAATGCCCTTGTTTTGAGTCTGCTCGAGCAACAGTTGCAGATCTTTGAGATCATGACCGGTAACAAGAATTGCCTTTCCCGCTTTAGCTCCCAGAGGTACTGGAGTGGGAACAGGATGACCGTAGGTGCCCGTGTTGCCAGCATCGAGCAGTTGCATAGCCCGAATGTTGACTTCTCCAATTTTCATCGCGCCTGCAACCAGATCATCAACACCGAGATCTTTTCGGGTCAGGACGGCAAGTAATTCATTAACAGCTGCAAAAACCTCGTCGTCGGACTGACCGAGAATGGCTGCATGATCGGTATAGGCTGCCAGACCTCTGATGCCATAGAGGGCAATCTGCTTGAGAGATCTAAGATCTTCGTTGTCATCAAGGTTGTTGATGAAGTCAAGATCGGCTCCCTGGGCTTCGAGACCGGCCAGGTCGGGTGCCGGAATATAGTTCAGAGCGGCGGCGTCACTGGCCACGTTGCCACCGGCTGCTTCTACTTTTGTTTTCAATTCATTGCGCAGCTGAACTGCTTTTCTGATCCAGGCATCAAAACGAGCAGGATCAAAATCGACATTTGTCAAACAGGCAAAGGTTGCCTCGCAGATAAATCGATCAACACCATTGTCGACGATACCTTGCTTCCTTCCTTCGACGGCCACTATTGCAAGGCCTTGCGTCGCGTGGGTGAGTAGATCCTGTAAGGCTGCCACGTCCTCGCTCTTTCCGCAGACACCAAGTTTGTCACACCCCGTTCCTTTTGCTGTTTGTTCACATTGATTGCAAAACATGGAGAATCCTCCTCTGTGATTGTTTGTTTTTTTAAGCCGGGTTTGACCTCAACCCTGATTGTTGGGGCCAGCATAACCGGAGTAGTGGTATTTTCATTGACCTAGGTCAAGAGCATAAAAAAATTAAAGAAAAGAGGGTCGGAATCTAAAAAACAGGTGAACTTCTGATCTCCCCCCTTTGAAACTGTACCAAGAATTATGACAATACAATGAGCATAGAAGCATTGAGGTCAACAATAGTGGTGAATAGACCCACAAAAAGTTCTGATCAGACCTTAGCGTATGGGCGATCTGGCAGCGACCCGGAGGAACTTAATTGAAAGGGTCAGGTTCACCTTCATACTGACCGGGCGATAAGATGAAGAGCGGAGCCGGAGGAAGGGGAGGATTCTGAAAATCCAGGTAAACAGGATTCTATAGTGAAGCCTGCGGCTCTAAATATTTCCAGCCAGTCTGCTCTTGACAGGGCGGCCAATTGGAGAAAGTGCCGGTAATTGCTATCAACCATTTCCGTATTGAATCGACGAATCTTGAACCGCTGTTCCAGAAGCAGCCTTTGTTTTTCATAATCGAAAGATCTGATTGTTTCCTTGATGATCTTTCCTCCCTCAGGATGTTCGAACAGGTAAAACTGCAGAAGACGTTCCCCGGGCGGAAGAAGGTGAGCTGATTCGGTGCAATAGAGGTGAGCGATTATAATTCCTGGAGGAACCAGTATCCTTCGAATTTCATCGAGACAGCATCGTATTTGATCTTTGTCAGCCAGGAGATTGAGCGTGTTTTGACCGATCAGCGCCGCTTCAAAGCAGGGTTGAAAGCCGAGCCGGCACATATCCATCTGCACCAGACGGCACCCTTTGCTATCCTTAGCGATAGACAAGGCTTGGTGATCTATGTCGATGCCGGTAACGTCAAAACCAAGAAGCTGCAGATCGTTAGCAAGTAGGCCAGTGCCGCACCCTAGTTCAAGCAGACGGGTGCATCGGCCCTGGAGACGCCTTCTATAGAAGTGCTGTTCGGTTTGCAGATCGTGGCTGAGACGTTCGTAGTGATAGAGGAGGTGGTGAAGATCTGGCGGCAGTGGGTGAAAATGTTCCCGGGGCTCATCCTCATAACCGCTCGATTCTTCAGGATACATTATCTGTCTGGAAAACGAAGGCGCACGGGTGGTTGAAAAACGGTGACCTGATCACTCTATACAGGAGAGCCGGAAGGCTTCTAGCGAACGAATTCCCTGTCCATGATGAATCCCGGGTTGACCAGAGCCGGATCGATGTCAAGCTTGGCAGTAGCGAACATTCTGGCAACAGTGAGGTCGAAATAGACAAACCAGTCTCCCGGAACAGGCCAGCCTTTTTGAGGACGGTAGCCATTATCCTCACAATGCGGACAAAAGACCTCGCCGATAACCTCTCTGGGCAGGCCTTCAATAAATGACAGCGAAATGGTGTTTTCTCTGCAGCGACAAATAAACTGATGGGTTGCAACCATGGTGAAAACTTAAATCTCCGAGAAATCCTGCTCCTCTAACAAAGAGCTGGGCATCGCGGAGATTTACCTGATTCTTGAGTCCTAATCTACTGTGCCTGGCCGGCGGCATAGGCCGAAGCAGCGCATTCATTTTTGCCGAGATCAAGCACTTCGGCTTTCTCGTCATCGACTACTTCCAAGTTGGCATTGACCAATCGGATGGTCGCATATTCCGGAGGCTGCTCTCTCATATTGGACTTGATGAAATCGACGAACTTCTCTTCCTTCTCTATAGCGTAGATCGATTCGTTTATTTTCTTGATTTCTTTTAGAGGGCGGGCAAAGTTGAGCTCGCCGTTGGCCTCGTCCCAGTCGATATAGTGGCCCGGCAGCACGGTAACAGCTTCATCCATCGTCTTAATGTTGCCGATGGTTTTGAAAAGTACCCTGGACCATTCCTCAACCTTGCCACCCAGATCGGGCCTGCCTATTGATTTGATAAATATGATGTCACCCGATATCACATAGCGCTGGTCTATAACGTACATGGTGCTGCCAGGTGTATGTCCAGGGGAGAAAAGCACCTGTACCGATGGCCCTTCAGGGGCAAAGCCAATCTGGTCTCCGTCTTTGAGCTCCACATAGTCGAGCTTAGCTCCATCGAAATCTTCGGCATTGGCATAAATGGTCGCGCCAGTTTTCTCAGAAATCTGTCGACTTCCGGCAATATAGTCGGCCTGCAGGTGGGTTTCGACAGTTCTGCTGATCGCACATCCTTTTTGTGCGGCGAAGCTCTCATAGAATTCTACGTTTCTTGAGGGATCGAACAGAATCATTGACTCGTTGTAAACCAGACCATAGCTGCATGAACCTTTACCGGGCCGGATGAACTGGTAGAGCTCGTAACCGGCATCGGGGCTGAGAAGTTTCGGTACCAGCAAGTTGCCCCAGGATTTGATACCGCCGCTCAGATAACCAACGTCGGTAAATCCATGTTTTTCTAGTATTTCAGCGACGAATTGAGCCGAACCCTCTTTGGCGCAAACGATACGGATACTGGTCATTTTTTCAGGCATCTGGTCGATGCACTCATCTTCTATCTCCATAAAATCGAAATAGGATACATTGAGCATCTCGATGGGGCGGGGACCTTCCACTTTGAATCTGCCAAAATCCTTTTTATTGCGCACATCAAGCAACACGAAGTTGTCGCTGTCAACTATCCACTGGTAAAGTTCGCCGGCACTAAAGGGAAAGATTGCCATGGTTGTTTCTCCTAGGTCTTTTTTGGGCGATTGGTAAAAGTCTTATATTGATTTTATAACAGATTATCCAGCTCTTTTGATATTTTAACCAGGTGTTTGTGCTCATCGACTGCCATTAACTGGTAGAATGATTCGGTATCCTCACCCTGGTGCTCTCTTGCCAGGCGGCTGTAGAGATCGAAGGCTTGAGCCTCGAGTTTCATAGCTAGCTGGAGAAGCCGCTCCCTGCTGTTCAATTGATCCCCAAAATAAAGGAGCATTTGTTCGACGTCGACTCCGCCTTCGGTTATCGTCGATTCAGGGTTAAAATAGACTTTACCAAACTTGTTGATAAGCCGCTTCATGTGACCGTCTTCAAACTGTGCAAGTCTGATCAGGGTATTTCTTTCTTCATCTGTTTCGGCCCCGTCGGAGATGGCCAGGTAAAAATTTTTCAGCCCGGCTTCCATGGCAAAGGCCATTTCGTAGGCCGAATCGAAGTCGGCATCAACAAAAAATTCGAGTCCTGAATCGAGATTTCCTTCAACCTGATATCCATTGTAGGAGGTAATGCCGCCTTCCATGTTGAGTACCTTGTCGATCCCCAGTCGTGTGAGAATCTGGCAGGCAGTCTTGCTCCTTACGCCGCTGCGGCAGTAGACGATGGTCTGTTTGGTCTCATCGAGTTCGGCTGCGCGTGCCGGCAGCTCACTCAATGGAATCAGCAGCGCCCCGGGAAGGTGTCCCTTGGCGTATTCTCCGGGTTGCCTGACATCTACCAACTGGTAGTGATCCAGTTCTCTTGAGGAGACTAGGTCTTTCGTCTGTTTACTGCTGATTGATTGTATTTTTTCTCGAAAGAGGGTGTAATTGACGGCAGCGGACATTTAATTAGACCTGATAGTTGATTGATTTTTCGTTTATTTACATGTGCAGAAGCGCGGCTTCTCTGGGAGTTAGCGAATAGCATTTAAGAAACAGCAGTCTGAACCTGTCCGGCTCCTGACTGATCTGTTCCTTTGTTTCGTCAGAGAGCCAGTGACTGTCTTCAACTAGGTTGTAAAAAACCGAGTCAATACCGACAAAGCCATCGAGAAAGTGGGCGATGATATGTAATATCTTGCTGTGGTAACCCTGTTTGAGTTCCATCAGATCGTTCCGCTTTGCAAAGCCTGTGGCTCCAAGTTCGTCAATGAATTTGCCCAGCGTCCGCTTATTCTTTTCCAGACCGCTGTCGAGCGCATCAACGAATTCGGCATCGCTTCCCATAACCTGGTCTTCAACGACGATGTTGTCGTAACGGACCAATGAAGTCCGCTCGAAGAAATTCATCACATGGGTTCTGCAGGCCTCGAGACTCTCACCCTCCGTGAGCACCACGTGTCTGGCTAATAGTTCCATTGTTAGCAGTTGCCCAGAGAGAAGGATCAGTTATTTTGCTTTAGTTTCCTTTCTTTTACAGCTTTACCGATTCGCCTTCCCATGGCTACGCACTCCTCGAGATCATCGTCGGTGGGCACGTATTTGAAGCGAATGCCCTCATCGACAAGCTCGAGTCTCATATCCTCAAGGGCCTCGTTGAGCAGCTTTACACACTCGCCGCTCCAGCCGTAAGAACCAAATGAAGCAGCGATCTTGTTTTGGGGCTTGAGACCGCGCATGTACATCAGGAATCCTGCCATCCGGGGCAGCAATCCGTTGTTGAGGGTTGGGCTGCCAAGAACAAGGGCACCGGCATTAAGCACCTTGGTCATCACGTCACTTCGATGATGAACCTTGAGGTTGATCATTTCAGCGAAAACACCTTCTTGCTCAATACCACGGGAGATGGCCTTGGCCATCTTCTCAGTTGAATGCCACATGGTGTCGTAGATGATCAAGGCCTTTTCATCAAACCGATTGTTGCTCCACTCATCGTAGGCGGTGAGAATTTCTTTGATGTATTTCCTGAAAATGACCCCATGGTCCGGGGCAATCATTTTGATATCCAGGTTCAGTTCCGCCACTTTGGCTATAAGTTTTCTTACCAGTGGATTGTAAAGATAAAGAATATTGGCGTAATATTTGGCAGCCTGGTCCATGACAACAGAGAGTGGCACCTGGTCGTCGAACCGTTCGCTGGTGGCAAGATGCTGTCCGAAGGCGTCGGAAGCGAAGAGGATGCCGTCCTCCATCGCAAAAGTGAACATCGAATCCGGCCAGTGCAGCATTCTGGTTTCAAGGAAATATAGGGTTCTCTCTCCAAGGCTGAGCTGCTCACCGGTTTTTACCACCTCGAATGGCCAGTCCGGTCGGTGAAAATGTTCGAGAATGGCCTTCTCGCCCATCGGGGAACAGATCAGTTTTTCAGGTTTCACCGCCTCCATGACCTCGGCCAATGATCCGGCATGGTCGAGTTCCACATGGTTAATAATAAGGTAGTCAATTTTTTCAGGATCGATGATTTCCCTGACCTGGTGCATCATGTCTTTATAATGGGAGCGTTTGACCGTGTCGATCAGAGTGATTTTTTCATCGATGATCAGAAATGCGTTATAGGTCGTGCCCGCCAGAGTGGAGTATCCGTGGAAATCTCTGACATCCCAGTCTACAGCTCCTACCCAATGAATGCCTTTTGCCAGTTCTTTATTGCTCATTTCTTCTCCATCCGCTGATTGTAATTAATCGATTATTACAAAGTGGTAGTTATACAGGTTCAATATCCTTAAAAAAAATCATCAAATCGTCAAGCGACAAAATATAGCATATTCTAACGACTTTTCAACGGCTCCTCACGATTAGTAACGCGTTTAACCTGAGTATGTACAAATTGATTTCTAATTGAGAATAATTATCCTTTGCAAATAAGTTCGGCACTTTTTACTGCAATTCGCCGAATATTCAAAGCTATTTTGTCGCGGACACAAGGCGAATACAAAGATTATGACAAAACCAA
>JBPCUV010000115.1:0-4528 GCA_051010975.1 Desulfocapsaceae bacterium | reverse complement strand
TCCTCATGCAATCTAGTGTGCACTGCGTGGAGATCTTCTACCTGGGTTCTGGCACGTCCGGCTAGATCTGCACCAACTTTAAGGCTCATCGCCGCAAACCCGAATACTATAACCAGGCCTACTATCGTCCGCGCTCTTAACAAGAGAAGACCTTAACGAGGAAACGATGGTACTGACACTTGCAGTGGATTAGCTTCATGTAATCCTTCGTCGGTAATGCCCTGCTGCTCGACTCATCTGGCGACGAAACCGCTAAACGTATTTTGGTTGAAGAAGGGTTATACTACGTGCCCCCCTATTTCCATCCGGCCCCAAACCATATCAGAAAGACAGGAGACCCAAAGCACAGAAGTTGTGGCTTCTTAGAGGATAAATCTGCTTAAATCCTGATCCTCGGCGATATCCTGGAGTTGACCACGCACATATTCAGCCGTTATCACAACAGTCTGCTCATCTTTCTCCGAGGCATCGAAGGACAAATCGTCCAGAACCCTCTCCAATATGGTGTGCAGCCGACGGGCACCGATTTCTTCAGTATTCTCGTTTACCTCGACGGCGATCCTGGCCATTTCCTCGATCGCACTTTCATCAAAAGACAGGGCTATTCCTTCCGTCTCCATCAGGGCAACATATTGTTTTGTCAAAGCATTTTCTGGTTCAGTGAGTATTCTGACAAACTCATCTTTACCAAGGGAGTGGAGCTCGACCCGTATCGGAAAACGACCCTGAAGTTCAGGCACCAGATCAGATGGTTTGCTCACATAGAAAGCACCTGAAGCGATGAACAGAATATGATCGGTTTTAACCATGCCATGCTTGGTCTTGACCGTTGCCCCCTCGACAATCGGAAGCAGGTCACGCTGGACCCCTTCACGGGAGACATCAGGCCCTTGGGTTCCTTGACGGGAAGCGATTTTGTCGATTTCGTCGAGGAAAATAATGCCCGATTCTTCGGTGCGCCGCAGTGCCTCTTTGAGCACCTTGTCTCTGTCAACCAGACGCTCCATTTCCTGCTGCTTAAGCGCCTCCATGGCTTCGGGTACTTTGAGTTTCCGTTCTTTTTTCTTGCGGGGAAACATCTTACTGAAGGCATCCTGAATGTTCGACTGCATGTCTTCAAGCCCCGAGGTTGTCATGATTTCGACCATGGGAGTCGACTTGGCCTCATCGAGGACGACTTCAAGTTCCCTCGAGTCGAATTTACCATCTCGGAGCATTTTCCTTATCTTTTCTCTGGTGGAGGTCTCGTGCTCCTGAGAGACCGGTGTGGGGACCTCATCCTGGGTAACCAGGGTAAAGGATTTATCCCCGTCGGGCCCGGAATCGTAGAGTGCACCAGGCTTATCTGGAGCCGGCGGCAGCAGGAGGTCGAGAATCTTATCCTCGGCATGGGCCTCGGCAATGCCTTCTACCCGCTTTTTTTCTTCTTCTTTGACCATACTGATGGCGATTTCGACCAGATCCCTGATCATCGACTCGACATCCCTCCCCACATAGCCAACTTCGGTAAACTTTGAGGCTTCGACCTTTAGAAACGGTGATTCGGCGAGTATCGCCAGTCGCCTGGCAATCTCTGTTTTGCCAACCCCGGTGGGTCCGATCATGATGATATTTTTAGGGGCGATCTCTTCTCGCAGAGGCGGCTCAACCTGCCGTCGACGCCAGCGATTTCTTAAAGCGATGGCCACCGAGCGCTTGGCATCGCCTTGGCCGACAATATATTTATCTAGTGCGGTTACTGTCTCCCGCGGGGTCAATGACTGAATTTTTTTCATAGTGTTTCTAAGATAATTTCCTGGTTTGTGTAAATACAGATAGAACCGGCAATTTCCATAGCGGTATGGCAGATCTCTTCGGCATCTAGTTGGCTCTTTTGTACCAGGGCGAGGGCTGCAGCCTGGGCATAAGGTCCACCGGAGCCAATAGCCAGAACCCCGGTATCCGGCTCGATGACATCTCCGGTTCCAGAAATCAGCAGACTATGTTCCTTATCCACGGCGATCAGCATGGCTTCAAGTCGTCTGAGCATCCGATCCGTGCGCCATTCTTTTGTCAGTTCAACTGCTGAGCGCATCAGATTACCGTTGTACTGCTCCAGTTTGGCTTCAAATTTATCGAAAAGCGTAAATGCATCTGCAGTGGCACCGGCAAAACCGCAGATGACCTGGTCATGGTACAACCTCCGCACTTTTCTGGCGTTGTGCTTAATCACGGTGTTGCCAAGTGACACCTGGCCATCTCCGGCAACCACGACTCTGTCATTATGTCGTACCGAGAGAATTGTTGTTGATCTTATTGTCATTAGCGACACTCCTGGTTAAATTTCTAAATCAGCTCTTGCCCTCACCATCGCCCAACGGGTGGGACGAATCATAGATTCGGCTGAGGTGATCCAAAGTCAAATGGGTATATTTCTGGGTGGTAGACAAACTGGCATGCCCGAGCAGTTCCTGCACCGAGCGCAAGTCAGCACCCATCTCCAAGAGATGGGTGGCAAATGAGTGCCGCAGGGCGTGGGGGGTGACGGGAACCTGAATACCCGCCCGACGTCCATATTTATCGACAAATCTTTCAACACTTCGAGTGGTCAATCGGCCGCCGCGATTATTCAAAAACAGCGCCTGATCATCCACTTCTTTTCCTCGAGCCAGTTGTGCGGTGAGTAATGTTGTCCGTTCACCCATCTGATAAGCGCTTATCGCTTCGATTGCAGGCCGTCCCACAGGAACCAGCCGTTCCTTATTTCCTTTGCCCCTCACCCTAAGCATTTCACCTTTCAAATCAAGATCGTCAAGGTCGGCGGAAACCAGTTCGGCAACACGGATTCCGGTGGAGTAGAGCAGTTCGAGTATGGCTCTGTCACGATGGTTGAAACGATCCGCTTCACCGGGCGATTCTAGAAGGGCAAACACCTGATCAACTGTGAGAAAATTGGGTATGGATCTGCCGACTTTTGGACCGGAAATATTTTCAATAGGATTCGTCGAGATGAGGGACTGCCGCTGCAGATATCTGAAAAAAGAGCGCAGCGACGATAATTTTCTGGCCACTGTCGATGGACCGTTTCTGCCATGCAAGCCGATAATGAATTTTCTGATGTTTGCGGAGGATAAGGCACTGATACTCACGGACTTGTCGAGCTGGTTGTTGAACTCCTGAAGATCTCGATTATATCCAGCTATTGTATGGGGGGAATAACCCTTTTCGTGTTCGAGCCAGCGGCAAAACAGAGAAATACTTTCGGGAACTTTCATATTCGATTGAAACCTGACTGGGGGTCTCACCGCCTCATGAATTGGAATCAGCCCTTGCACTGCAGCCAAATGGTATACTATATTCAGCGTCCAGTATAAGCAGCAATAATGGATTTTCAATCCATCCGGATAATTAAGGAACGTTACCTGTGAACCATCATGGCTAAGAAAACATTCGAATCAGCCCTTGCACGGCTGGAACAAATTACCGAAGAACTTGAAAACGGTGACCTGAGCCTGGAAGCCAGTCTGAAAAAATTTGATGAAGGCATCAAGCTTACTGAATTCTGCAACACCAAGCTGAGTGAGGCCAGGACCAAAGTGGAAATTTTGCTTGAAAAAAACGGCCGCCTCAAAGCTGAACCCTTCGATGAAGCCGAGCATGGAGATTAACCAGTACCTAAGTCGCAGAAAACAGCTGGTCGAAGAAAAACTCGATTCGCTGATGCTTGCAGCTGACGGTCCGTTCCAAGAACATATTGAGGCAATGCGCTATAGTCTGTTTGTGGGCGGCAAACGCGTCAGGCCTATACTCTGCCTGGCCTCTGCCGAGGCCGTTACAAGCACCGACCCGTTACTTGACGAAGCACTGACCATTGGCTGTGCAATTGAGTGCGTCCACACCTATTCACTGATCCATGACGACTTACCGGCCATGGATGATGACGAACTGAGACGGGGTAAACCGACCAATCATATGCTCTACGGCGAAGCCGGGGCGATCCTTGCCGGGGACGGCCTGCTGACCTTTGCATTTGAATTGCTTGCCAACTCCAAATCGAACCTCAGCACAGCCCGACAGCTAAGAATAATCAGACTGGTAGCCGAAGCAGCCGGTCCCCTCGGCATGGTAGGCGGTCAGGCACTCGACATAGCCGGAGAAAACTCAAGCTATCCGTTCGAACATCTTCAGACGATCCACCGAAGCAAGACAGGAGCCCTTATCCGCTGCTGTGTTCAGACCGGTGGCCTGGCCGGCGGTGCTGATGAACAACAGATTGAACAATTAACTCGCTACGGAGAAGCAATCGGTCTGGCCTTTCAGATCGTTGATGATCTGCTAGATGCAACCTCGACAACTGAGGTGCTCGGAAAATCAGCAGGGGCCGATCAAATCAGGGGCAAAGCTACCTACCCTGCCTTTTTTGGTATAGATGAAACGAAAAATCTGGCTCAAAAGGCCGTTGAACATGCCAAAAGAGCCCTCGACGGTTTCGGTCAGCAAGCCACGCCGCTTATCCAACTGGCCGACTACATCTATGCCAGAACTCACT
>JBPCUV010000114.1:0-11596 GCA_051010975.1 Desulfocapsaceae bacterium | reverse complement strand
CCGATAATTGTGCCGATGATGGATGAGCGCAGGATAGTATATTTTATTTTCAGAAATTCCTGCATACTCGGGAGTTTGTTATCTATCTTGTCCATTACCCGGCCAACGCCGGTCCAGGTCTCGAACTTGGAGAACACAACGCTGATGGCGAATAGACCAATCAAAGCCGGGATCAGCGTGAAACCATCATAGAGCATGTCGTTGCCGAAGGTGAAGCGCGAAACTCCCGATATCGGATCAGTTCCTATGGTCTTGATGAGCAGTCCGAAGAGTATGGCCACCATGGATTTTATGACATTGCCCCGGCTCATCGAGGCCACGGTAGCCAGGCCGAACAAAGCCAGGGCAAAGTAATCGGCCGGGCTGAATTTCAAGGCCACCCGGGCCAGCGGAACAGCAAAGAGGATAAGTATCAGTACTCCGACGGCTCCGCCGATCGTCGAGGCAACCAGGGCGGTGCCAAGACCTTTGCCTGCTTTTCCCTGCTGCGTCAAGGGATAACCATCCATAGCAGTAACGGCAGCTGAAGGTGTGCCCGGCGTATTGATGAGTACCGCCGTAATCGAACCTCCATAATTGGAAGCGATGTAGATCGAGGTCAGCAGAATGAGTGCAAGGGCCGGACTCATGGTGTAGCTGAATGGAACCAGCAGCGCAACTGCAGTTGACGGCGACAGTCCCGGCATTGCTCCTGCGAGGATACCGAAAATGACTCCCGTGACGATTATCAGGAGCGGTTTCCAGCCGAGTATTACCGAGAAACCTATCGTAAAACTTTCAACGAGATCCATAGAGATACCGTTCTCCCACCGGGTTGCGAATCATTTCCTTGATTAGATAAAATCTTCGATGAACCCAAGGGGTAGTTGGATATAAAGCAATTTATAGAACACCAGATAAGAGAAGAGTACCCAGCCCGTACCGACCAGGAATATGGTGATTGGTTTTCGGTAAGAGAGCATGTACATGATAATGGCAAGAAACAGAAATGAACTGATGAAGTAGCCCAGATGCTCGATGGCAAAATAATAGGCAACAACCAGCCCAACGCCAATTCCAAGAAAGCCGATTCTGCCGCGTTTCGGATCCTTATCAATTTTGCCGGTAAAGCAGAAAAAAAGGAGTACCGTGGACAGCAGGATGAGCCAAAATATCCAAAGATGGGGTATCAGTGCGGGCCCGGCATCTTCGGTTGGGAAACCAATCGTCACTACCCAGAGCACGAGAGATAAGACAATCATGATCAGCGGAATGATTGTCTGTCCGGAATAGTCCTTCCTTTTCGAATATCTGAATCCTATATAGATTCCGAAACTGATCAGAATGAGGGCGATTGTCCAGATAAACAGTCCTGTACCTTCGCTGAAATATTCCATAACGTTCTCTCCAGTCAGCCCCTGCCGCACCAGTTGATTACACTGGCCGGCAGGGGTTCAGGTGTGGAGTTTGGGCAATAGTAGTCAGCTTACTTTATGGCGCCTATCTGTTTCAGGGCTGCACCAAATTCCTCCTGGTCCTTCTTGACAGTGGCCAGGAACTTGTCCTCTTTATCGAACAAGGGAACTGCGCCGCCCCTCTGGACATATTCCTGCCATTCAGCGTCATTATTCACTTTATCAAACAGATCGTGGTAGAATGCCTTGGCTTCCTCCGGCATGCCTTTTTTGGCCATGAATCCGCGCCACAATATTTCATTATCGAGTCCTTCGATTCCCACCTCTTTGAATGTGGGTACATCCGCAAAATCACCACCCAATCTTTCCGGGCTCGAGATCACAGCAACCTTCAGATCCGGACGGCCAATTACATCCTGGGGGTTCCCGACGTAAACAACACCATGTCCACCGAGCAGCGCCGCCATGGCTTTCCCGCCACTGGCGTAGGGGATCCACTTGGCTTTGATTCCAGCTGCATTCCATGTTTTCATGGCCATGATGTGATCGTTGCCGCCAGCGGCAGGTCCAACCCAGATCTGGGCACCATCTTTTTCCTTGGCATCCGCAATAATCTGTTCCCAGGTGTTCACGGGCAACTGGCGGTTGGTAATGATTGCTTCCGGGTCAGAAACCATCAAGGCCATCCAGTCCAGATCTTCAACGTTAATTTCATTGCCGGTTGATACAATTTTTCCGACGTTTGATCTGGTTACCGCCGCGAAATTATAGCCATCAGCCTTTTCTGACAGGATATGTTTGATGGCGACGATCCCGCCTGCACCACTCTTGTTAACCACGACAAAGGTTGCGTCTGTATATTTTGCCGCAATGGTTGTGAATTTCCGGGCAAATACATCAATTGCTCCACCCGGCTTGGTGTAGACAATGAGTTTGATGGGTTTTGTTGGAAACTTTGCCGTGGCGGTAGAGAACGATCCAACGACAAAAACTAAGGCGACAAGAAGTGCGATACATCCTTTTTTCATGACATCCTCCTCGGGTTTTTCTCTGTTAGCATGAGTTGTGATATCTCTTTAGATATCAGCTCAAAATTGGTTTGACGGTTACTAGATTTTTACCACACGTTTGGCGGCAATCAAGTAATTGGTATTTTCAAAATCAGTGAGCTCTAATTTATTGATTACCTCCTTCATTGCTGAATAGTCCTCGCTTTCTGCGCAGGCTGTTTCCAGCAGAGCACCATTAAACAGAACCTCGGCATACTCGCAAATTACTCCATCTACAGAAAAACCGTAGCGCTCCTTCTCGACATCTACAGCGGTAATATCTGGATGAGAACCAACCAGATCCAGAAACTCTTGAAAGCTATAGGTTGATTTATCGGGGGTTATCGGTGCCAGGAGGTTATCGAAAATGATTGCAAGCTCATCTTTTTTTACCGGGAATTCGAATTTTCCCCGAGGTTGAAAGATCTCATAACCTTCTGCTGTTTCTCCCACCTTTGTTTTGATGTCGAGCAGGCCGTCGCGTATCTTGACATTTGCCTCGTTGGTATGCCGGGAAAGTATATATACTTCCTTGCTTTGACGTATCTTGAAAAGCTTCGCCTGGGCCTTCCACATAGAGAGGCCGACAATATCAATGATACCCTGGCCGAAAACTCTGAACTCTGCACGAGGTATTATTTTCTCAGCCTCTTCAACGGATGTTGCTTTGTTTGACTCGGTTTTGCTCATTGGTGATCCCCTACAATGAAACTATCTTTTTGTTAATATTAATCACGTCAGGCGGTACTAAGTCATTTCCACTGAGTGTATGGTTCTTTTATCAAGCTTGAGTTGAAATAACGTGGATCGCCCGTCACCTCTTCACCAACCCATTCAGGTTTGTCAAACGACTGATCTTCGCTTTCAAGTTCTATTTCAGCAACTATCAGTCCCTTGTTTTCTCCAAAAAATTCATCGACTTCCCAGACAAATCCTCCATGGGTGATTTTGTACCGGTTTTTCTCGATAAGTGGCTTTTCACAGAGGTCATCCAGCAGGTGCTCCGCGTCGGCAACAGGGATCTCATATTCGTACTCGACCCTGGTCGCACCAACGCTTATCCCTTTAATGGTAAGGAACCCTTTGTCATCGATAGTGCGCACCCGGACGGTTCGTTCTTTGGTGGAATTCAAGTACCCCTGCCTATAAGATGTGCCCGGAGCAAGCTCTTTCCAGGAAGTACTTGTAAGAAGAAATTTCCTCTCTATTTCGATGCCCATAAATTGCTCCTCATGGATAATGGATTAATGATTACAGGACTGCCCGCCTTCACGGTGTTTTTTTCGGTCTTATTTGGATGTGGATCATGTCAGGTTCTCCAGCCAACCCCTGAATATGGCGGAACCATGAGGTTCAGTGTGATTGTATAAGCAGAATTTATTTGATGCCTTGGGACCATTACAAAATGTTTCCCGCAAGGATTCTCTGGTGCTTCTGTAATGTTGTTGAATTCTGCCTGGCTCACTTACAAAAATAGTAGATTTTCGATGATATAGGAGAAGCACACCATTTAATAATTCTTCTCTTTGTAGTAAAATGCAAATTATATGTGGTTCTAGCTGCCATAACATTTTCTTATGGAGACAGATCGGCTCCTTCTTATGAAAATAGATCAACTCCGCACCTTTCAAAAGGTTGCCCTCACTGGCAGCTTTACCCGGGCTGCACGAGAGCTTTTTCTTACCCAACCGGCTGTCAGTCAACAGATAAAAGCTCTTGAAAACACCTATGGTGTAAGCCTCTTTGATCGCCAGGGCAGGCACATCACGCTTACCCATGAGGGGAAAATATTATTCTCGAAAACCAATAATCTTTTAGCTGAATTGCGTGATATCGAGAAAGCTTTTGAGGATATCTCAGCGCTTGATATCGGTAAAATCAATATCGCCTCCACGGCTGTGTTCAGTACCTACTTCCTGCCAGTGGCGATGGGTGAGTTCATTAAACGCTACCCCGGTATTGAGCTGGAGCTGCACACCGGCAATTCACACAATATCATTTCCCAATTACTGGAGGGGCGCACAGATTTTGGGTTCGGTGGTGTTGTCAAGACTGAACCAGATATCAGCTTTCACTTGATTCACCAGGAGCCGTATGTATTTGTTGTCGGGAGTGGGCACCCGCTGGCTGAGAGAAATCAGGTCGCAGTAGATGATTTGAAGGCCTACCCATTCATCTGGCGGGAACATGGGACTCTCGTTCGCCGAAAGATGGAGGAGATGCTTGGAGGGGCACAAACAGCAATTATTTTCCGCAATATTATAGAAGTTCAAAATGTCGAAACCGTTAAACGTCTGGTTGAACGGGGTGTCGGTGTTACCATTATTCCAGAGGTTGCTGTCAAACGTGAACTTACGGCTGGGTGGCTCAAGCGGATCACTCTAAGTGGTTTAGATCTCAAAGCATCTTATTATCTTCTTCACCATGTGAAGCGTCCACTGTCCTCACATGCAAAAAAATTCCTTCAGCTTTTACCCGAAACACTTAGCTTTTCCAATGAGATGGGATTTAGAGAAATCGCCAACGATGAGCAATGCTGAGTATCACCCATTGATTTACCATTGTTGGATAGCTTGCGACTATGTTTTGTACCTGTAATTCACCCGGGGGGGTGTGGTCATGGATATCAAATCGACAACGCCCCTCTCAAAACTCTCCAGGAGTTCTCCTTTTAAGCCGGTATAGGAACAATCTCCAGTCTATCTGCCGTTGGCAAAGTCAAGAGTTCCTGGGAGAAGCGGTTCTCTCATTCAGGCTTTTCGTTATCAGTTCTGGAAGCGGTTTTCCAGGTGCAACGTATGGGTATATTAAATGATAATTTGTCCCTGCATATAACTTACTGCATTGCCGGAAAGTACAACTCTGTCCTCTACTAGAGCACACTCAACCAGTCCAGTTCTCTTTGATAATTGTTTAGCCCTTAGATTCTTAAGTCCAAGCCGCGCCCCCCAGAAAGGAGCCAGTTCGCAATGCGC
The DNA here is from genome assembly GCA_051010975.1 of Desulfocapsaceae bacterium. GTDB lineage: Bacteria > Desulfobacterota > Desulfobulbia > Desulfobulbales > Desulfocapsaceae > JABDQA01. The sequence goes on along the minus strand of JBPCUV010000114.1, from coordinate 6,178 downwards.
TGAGCCAGTAACAGGGTCTTCATTCACCCGTAGTTTTGGAAAAAAACACCGACTTACAAAATCCACGTCGTTCCCGGGGGCCGTTACAACTACTCCCCTGAGCTCCAGGTCTAGCCATTTGGAGAAATCAGGATTTAGATTTTCAATTTGGTCTTCGTTATCAAATACAGCAATATAATCAAAAGCTGCCAATACTTCCTTTGGCTCTATCCCAAGGCCAGCCACTAATTTGTCCGGTGACTGAATCACTTCCGGCATCGAAGCTGGAAAATCCATATCCAGGCCTTTGGCACCTTTCCTAACAACCAAATTGCCACTTCTTGTACTAAACGATATTTCCGGGCCAGAATAACCCAAATGTTTATAAAGAACATAAGCTGCTGCCAATGTAGCATGGCCACAAAGGTCTACTTCCGCGCCAGGGGTAAACCAGCGCAACTTGAAACCTTGGTCTTCAGGAGCGAAAAAGGCGGTTTCTGAAAGGTTGTTTTCTTCAGCGATCTTTTGAAGAATGTCATCACTGACCCACTCTTCTAGTGGACATACTGCAGCGGGATTTCCTTCAAACACTTTTTCTGCAAAAGCATCTACTTGATAAATATTCAACTTCATTTGGAACCTCTATGGGTTGTGTTTTCTAGCTCACTGCCAATTCTTAACACCGAATTTAGTAGACCAGTTACCTGGGTGTGATTTGTCCGAGCTCCTATAAAACATGGCCTTAGCGCCAGGTTCCCATTAACTCTGGTTGTACTTGGCATATGTCGATTTTCTCTCACAAGACGTCGATGCAGGGCTTGGTTGAATCGATTTAGATCTGTTGGATTTGAAGTGACATAACGAAAACAACAAATAGAAAGAGTTGGCTCACTCAGGACTTCAAGACGGGGGTGTTTGTGAGCAAATTCTGAAATATAGCGGGCCATCTCATTGTGACGCACTACTCTTCGGCGCATACCTTCAACACCTATCTCTTTGAGTAGTGCCCATACAACAACTCCCCTACATGGTGAGCTCAACTCTATTCCGAAGTCGTAATAGGGAATACCAAAGTCATCCAGTGAGTGTTCGATGACTAGTCTGGAATTATCTTCTTGCTCTATAGAGCCTTCCAGGTAGTCGGCGGGTTCTTGTGTAAAAGATCGATAGAGCAACTGCCTATCACGCACAAATGTTGCGGCTACTCCAACTGATGCGCCAAGCCATTTGTGAGGATCTATGATCACAGAATCTGCTAATTCTATACCCCGATATAGATGACTAACCTGAGAATCCAGAATGCCAGGCAATCCATACGCTCCATCAATGTGATACCATATAGAGTGCTCCTTGGCGATTTCACCAATTCTCTGCAGTGGGTCAATTGCACCTGTGTTAGTAGTGCCAGCATTGGCAACTATTGCCATTGGCAGGATGCCGGCAGCTTTGTCTTCCAAAATTGCGTTTTGTAGAAGATCTATCCGCATCCTGCCTTCGTTGTCGCAGTCAACTAGCCTTATTGCTCGTCGACCGACTCCTAGAACTCCGCCAGAACGTTGAATGGTATGGTGGCATTCTTGACTAGCGTAGACACGTACCGGTCTATTAACACCATCGGCTGCGGGGTCATGACCAATTTTCTCAAAAGCTGACTGCCGAGCACCACCCAAAGCAATCAGGTTAGCCACTGAACCACCGCTGCTGTATACGCCTCGCATACTCCCAAGGCCGCACATTTCAGCCAACCACTGCAAAGAGAGTTCTTCCAGAAAGTTAAAGGCCGTATGCATGTATCGCTGGGGAGAAGCAATGCTCGCTGCGGTACTGGCTAAAGTTGCTACTGTGGTTGACCCGGTGGTAATAAACGAAGTAAAGCCTGGTTTTGGCACGGGAGAACCATTTGGGATTATCTGAGTAATTAATTCTTGAGTTACTTCTTCAATACCAACTCCATGTTGAGGTAGAGGTGTGTTGAGGACCTCGCGCCAGCTAGCACTGGGATGCAAGGCATCCGGGTGATCAAAATTTAAAAATTTATCCAGTCCTGCACCAATTTGTGACAACAAGTCCTGTAGATTGCCATTCTCAGCATGTTCCACTGACATTAATATCTCCTTCGAAGCAATTGGAAAAACCAAAGCACATGTTGGGGTATCTAATAAGCATAAAAGGGAAATTACACCCGTAAGGCACTATGTCAATACACATAGAATGCGTTCAACGACATTTCTGGACTGGCAATTGTAGGTTGGCAGATTGAAGCTGAAATAAACTAAGCCGGTCTCAATTGAAGGGAATCGGGAAAAATTTTGAGCCAGCTGCCATGCCATATCTTAAAGGTATGCAGGCGTAATCATCACTTTTTGATTAATCAGTTGCTAAATAATATTTAAAATCGCAGCTATCCGCTCCTTCCATTATAGTTTGGGTGCGAACCAGCTTGAGATGCGGATTGAGGCCTCTGGCGAATGGTTCATCCCGACAACAAGACAATTCTACGCCAAACTCTTCAAGTCCTAATTGGCGATACTTTTCGTAGTAGGGACAACGGAGTACATTGAAGAAGTAAGTCTGGGAGGTTTGTTCTAAAACCTCCATTTCCCAGCTGCCTCCCACTCCCCAGGTAGCCACATCTTTTATCAGGACTTCTATCCCATTCTCTCCCAGATCTTTGGCCATTTCACACCCACGTTGAAATGCTTCTTCCTGGTTGATGTTTCTTACTATCGCCAGTGTTTCTTCCTTTCCCAACTTTTCCGAAACTTCTCGCAGTAATGGTGCGATCGCCAAAGCCTCTATTGCTCTTTTTTCGATTCGATTCATGTGGTCTATTCCCGTATTTTCCTCGTTATTAACGACTTATAAATGAAGCACATCAAGATGGCCTTTTGGTCATCTTTTTGATCACAGACATTCAAGTGTAGACTATTCGGCCTGAAATAAGTGTGCAACCAACCCGGTAAGACTCAGATATGAAAATGAGAGATCAACAGGGAAAATCTTATTCCCAGATATGTTTTGTGCGATTGAAGGCCATTTGGAGATTGTCCGATCTGCTACTCAATACATTTATACACAGTGAAAGTCCTATGTCCGTTCTCGGTCGGCCCTTCTGCAGCAATAGTATCACCACCCATCTCGGCGGCCTCATTTTGAGCGATTGTGGCAAGTTCTGTATTTACCTTTTCCTCGGACCTATTGAAGAAACCTATCTCATGTTTAACCATAGAGGTTACTGATCCAAGTTTTTCACAAGTTTTTAAGGTTTCGCCGTTTTGTTCAACAAGTTTGATCTCACTTCCCTTTACAGTTGGTTCAACCCAGGTACATGATGATAGAAGCAATAAAATGGAAATGATAAGCAGAATGGCTTTTTGCATTTCAGGTCCCTCCAAACGCCTTGCCGAATAAGGAAAGCCGACCCTTGCTCCAGAGAGAGTCCTAAGGGCCAGGATTGCATATCTTTAAAGATAATCGGTCCCTGCTCAAAATAAAGTTAGGCAAGACAGGTTCTTCTGCGACAACCGCGACTAGACTCTATTAACTCTTTGTCAGTGGTGAGTGCAGACAAACAGTAAAAATATCAACGTGACTTTACTACAATACGATTAAGATTGCCGCGGGTTGTATTTCTTTTCTGAGAGCCTGTTAATAACTTTTTGTAGTGCATATTGTTGTGCAGAGAGTGGCGGAGTGACTGCCACGGATTTCTCGAGCTGTTTGGAACAGGACTGTCGTCTATTAAAAGTTATGCAAAAAAATAAAACGATACTGGTAGTCGGAGCAAGCGGAGCGACTGGACGGCTTGTCGTAGAGCAGTTGCTCATTCGTGGACAGAACGTGAAGGCGATAGTGCGATCATCAAAGAGTTTGCCCGAGCCGCTCAGAGAAGCGCCCGGTTTATCTTTGATTCAGGCAAGCATTTCGGAACTAAGCGGCTCTGAAATAGCTATGCATGTCGATGGCTGCGACGCTGTCGCTTCGTGCTTGGGACACAATCTGAGCTTCAAAGGTCTTTTCGGCCGTCCGCGCAGGCTCGTCACCGATGCTGTTCGCCGATTATGCAAGGCCAGCAAATTAAGCCATCCGGAATTTCCGACAAGATTCGTGCTCATGAACACAGCTGGGAACCGCAATCGCGATTTAGACGAGCCAATTTCATTCGCTCAAAAGTGTGTAATCGGACTTCTTCGTCTCTTACTACCTCCACACGCTGACAACGAGGATGCGGCAGATTATTTACGAACTAAGATCGGGCAGAATGATCGTCTAATTGAGTGGGTCGCAGTTCGCCCCGATGGTCTTGTCGATAATGAATCGGTTACTGAATATGAGCTCTATGCTTCGCCGATTCGGAGTGCTATTTTCGACGCCGGTAAGACGAGCCGAATAAATGTTGCCAATTTCATGAGTGATCTAATCACGGACGATAGTATGTGGCACAAATGGAAGGGTCAAATGCCCGTAATCTACAACAAGGAATAACAAATAAATGCAGTTGCCGGGCAATACAGCCTCTCACCCCGGTCACTAGTGTTGACACCTCAAAGATTCTTGTTCCTGAAAACTAACTGGCGGAAGATGTTTCCCGATATTTCTTTTTATCTCTAGTTCATAGGGTAGAAAACTACGTTGAAGAGAAATTGCAGATAATCAAGAAAAATGGGCACGGCTGGATTTTATTCGGTTGCCTTCACAATCGTATCAATATCATCTTGGGTTATTTGTTCAATTCCAGCCAGAGATGCTTCAAGCTCAGCCCTGGCTTCTGGTGTAAGAGCTATCTCTGGGTTTTGTTCTAAATACTCGTTAACCATTTTCTGCACTTCTGGATCAGCCAACAGTTCTTCTGAACCGCCAGTAGTTCCGCTATTGTCGCTACCACTGCTACACCCAGCCAAAATACAAATGATTACTGCCAATAATAGTTTCTTCATCTCATATCCTCAGAAGATTAGGTCATTTGATGCTTGACTATAGCATAATTAGAAAGATAGAAAATGAATAGTACTGAGGTCGCCATGGAAACATCACCACGTGACAAAACTATGTTAAGGTAAAGGTTTGCAATTAGAATCTAATATTTTTCAACATGGCGAGAACTATGATCAAAGCAGTTTGTTTCGACCTTGATGGAGTATTCTTTGCAGAACAAAGTTTTAGAAGATTTAAATTTGAATTAGCAGAATACACAAATCACCACGACATCATTGATGAAGTGTTTCATGGTTCAATGATGATTGCCTTCAAGACCAATAGAATCACTGAAGAGATTTACTGGAAATACGTGAGGCAAACGCTTGAGATCACGTTAACAAACGAAGAGATTTTCAAGATGCTCAGAGAGAGCTATCTCGTAAATGTCGATGTTGAGAGCTATGTGCGCAAAATCAGAGCAGCAGGGTACATGACGTGTCTATGCTCAAACAATTTCATAACAAGAATTAGAGAACTTGAAAACGAGTTCAATTTTTTGAAATATTTCGACACTAAAATATACTCATATGAGATTGGCGTGTTAAAACCCAATATCAAAATCTTCCAAGCACTTGTTAAGCAGTGTGGGATAGACGCTTCAGAGATCGTTTATTCAGATGATAGCGAGACCAAACTATCTGGAGCCAAAGAACTCGGCATTCAAACCTTCATATTTAAAAACATCATCCAATTTAAGCACATTCTCAGTTCTCTCGGAGTCAGCACAGAAAATGGGATAATTTCCCCTTCACCATAAAAGAAAGAATAAATGAGCCTTTTGCAAAACTAAGATTTTCTTTCAAAATCAAGGCATGCGAGAAATTTTACCACAGGCATATAATTGATATCCCGAGGATAAAATTTTGAGCATAACGCAGAGTTTGGTCGAAAAGATCGTTTTGCAAATGGCTCTAAATGTATAGGAAATAATATTCTTCCGACTCACCTTAGTACTGGATATCCCGGAATGAACTTTCAAGATTGGTTTAAGGTTAGTCCTGTGAGGCTCAGATTTTACCTGCACTGTGAAAAGAGATTTCCGAGTAACAACCGATTCTGAAGAGATGCTGGAACAATCTTCATTTATCCTGGTAGGCTAATCCCACACTGCCATTGAACATCTCAAACTTTCTCTCGCTACCACATTTTGTGTATCTGGCCAGGGACGACCTCATAATGTAGTATAAATTGAGAGGAGATGGCTTGACACCCACATTGTAGT
>JBPCUV010000113.1:0-9325 GCA_051010975.1 Desulfocapsaceae bacterium | reverse complement strand
CATTTCCTCAGACGGCAATTCTTTGTAGCCAGTCAATTGAACATGGTCGTAGTCATTCTTACTCATAATCTTCTCCGATAGCAGACCTTGCCTTAGCCCAGACTCTTTCAAGTGTAAGATCAGCCATATTTTCACTTTCCAGCCAGCTGAATCTAGTGTGCTGAATTCCGGTAGTCTGTGCTGGTGTGTGGCCGCCGTACAAAGCCAGCCCCCGGCAGCCAAGATGGGCGGCAATATGAGTCGGACCCGTATCGTTGCCGATCACAAACGCTGCCCGCCGGGCGACCCCTGCCAAAGCGAAATAATCGAGATAGCCGTTTTCCGAAACCAGCATGGTTCCGGGCATCGAGCGACACTGATCCATTTCCGCCGGACCGGGAACTGTGACTGGCTGTCGGCCATATTCAATCAACCGTTCGGCCAGCTGGCCAAACCCTGGCCAGCGCTTGGCATCATGAACCGCAGAAGCACCTGGAATCAACATTACAAAACCAGGTTCTACTCTGTTTTGAGACAGCAGTTCATCCACCTCATCGGCCATCCAGGAGACATCGCACTGCAGCGTGTGAGTGGTGGGAATCCCAGCCCTATGAAGGTGATTATGAAAATGGTCGGCAGCGCAGATATCATCCGGTCGTTTCAAAAACAGGTTACACCCCGGCGCATCGCCTAGCCACCAGGTGCGGGGAAAAAGGTAGCGATAATAAAAACGGGTTCTGCCCACCTGCTGCAGATCATACACCCGATCGAATCTTTTTTGCTTCAGTCTTTTCCGAAGTGCAAGCATCTCTGGAAGGTGCAACCGGGAAGCCCGGGGATCTATGAAAATCTCGTCAACCCACGGGCAGCGCTCCATATAGCCCCGATAGGCGGGTGTGGTCATGAGCGTCAGGCGGTCTTCCGGATGGAAGTTCCGAATGTCGCGTATGGCGCCATCGGCCTGGACCAGATCTCCCAGGGCGCTGAGCTTGATGATAAGAATTTCACCCATCAGTATGCTTCGTAAGATTTCTCCTCAATCAACTCCGAACCGAGCAGCTGGTTTATCCTGAACTTGATCTCGGCCCGCTTATCGTTGGTCTTATAGACGGAACGGGCCAGCTCGATGAATTGCTCGGAAAAATTCTTGTCGCGTTCACAACCGCGTATATCATCTTCGATGTCCCACAACGATTCGTTGACCCGGCGCAATTCGCCAACCAGATCCTGCAGACCTTTTCCGGGCAGCTGGTGCCCGCTGCAGACCTTCTTCAGGGCGTCGAGCTCTCTGCTTATATTAGCCAGCTTTTGATCATCATCGATCCGGGCCTTCTTTATCTCCAGAATGGTCAGCTTATCGAACAACTCGCCCCATGAAACGGGGATCGTTACCACCATTTTACTCCTCCACTAACGGACAGATGGTTATAGTAGCAGCATATGAATTACTAATTGCCTATTTTATACGCTTTTTTGAGCGAATGCATCCATACCATATTATGATAATCCTGTCCGCCCAATCACCGTAATCGTACCCCCTATCATTCAGTCAATTATTCATGTATCTTGCCACCCTGAATAGCAACCGAAGCAGACGATACGAAATACGTCAATCGATTCCGGGAAAAGATAAGCGCTACCTCGACTATCAGGTCGTTTTCGATTTGGGCCGAGATCCGGGTCGCTATATAGAAGAGCTCTCCGACGACATTTGCTATTTTTCAGCCGAGTTGGAAGAGCGGCTCCAAAAAGAGACCGCTGACGATGCATCAACGATCCTGGAAGACCTTCTCTGGGATTTTCTGCCAGTAGAAGAGCAGACCCGCCTCAACCTATTTCGCCACCGGGGCAAAGCCCGGGTTTCGCCTCTATCCGAGGAAGAACGTACCGCAATAGAAAACGAGATTCACCTCTTCGACCGCAGGCGGCTCTATTATCTGCGGTACGGAGCCGTGGACCAGAGCCGGATCTTCAGGCTGAATTCCAAACTCTACCGTCCACTGCTCAACAAGTGCCGCGACGAACGCGAATTTTACCTTCTTGATCTTGAAAAAGCGCTGCAGCATAATGAGCTCAAGACCTACGTCTTTGCCATTTTTGACCTGCAGCGCCATTTCACCGAGTCGTTCTCCGCGACCATGCCGGAGGCCCTCGACCAGATAGATATCGCCGATTATTTTATCAAAGATATCTGTAAGCTGAACAGCGATAAAAAATTCTGGAGGAATGGTCCTGGCCCCGATTTTCTGCACCATCACCTGATACGTTATATGATAATGTTCTTCGACCACGGCTACGGCAGACGCTCATTGTTCGATGATTTTGTCAGGGAGTTTATGGGCCGTCACCGGGCTTTCTCATGGCCCGAAAAAAAACCGACGGTGAGTACCGGGCAGGCGGAGAAAATATTTCAGAGAAAGTGGCAGAAACTTCAGAAGATGAGCCGCCAGGAACTGACGCGCCTCTATCGCGAACGAGCGAAACAACTGCACCCGGACAGCGGTGGAAACCATGAGGAATTTATCGAACTCAACGGCGCCTATGCCTCCCTCATGGCAAGGAAAAAATGAGTGACAAGTGAGGAGAACACCATGGTGATAAGAGCCCTTGCCGCTGATCTTTATCGTGCCCAGCAAAAAGTTCACACGCTGCAGGAGCAGTTTGAGCAGGCACCCCTTTCAAAAAAAGAAACCCTCAGACAGGAACTGCGCGACGCCACTGCCGAATGCAATCAGCTGAGACGGATGGTTGAAGCCAAGAAACAACATCCGCTGTCAAAGACCAGCCACAAGAAGAACCCCGGATTCTGAGAATGGGGCTCCCGTATCGACTCATGAACGTCAGGCTAGTTCAGGAGCGTCACTCCCTGCCCGTCAATCCCCACACCGACATCCTGCAGCACCTGATAGGGACGAGCAACGAATTCATCCTCGCTTACCAGTATCTGAAGTCTCAGCCCAATATCGGCAGTAATCCTTATATTTCCATTCTCTTTGCTTAACGAGGTTATTTTTCCGGGGATCCAGGAAGACGGGATAGGCTTCTGGGAAAATGCTTTGAGTTTCACCTGTTGCGGATCGATATGCACCCGTACCTGCCGGTTATCACTGGCCAAACCGTCAGGATCGCTGAACGGGATCACGTGACCGTCAACAAGGCATTTCAATCCCTCTTCACGCCTGACCACTCTGGCCTGAAAGATGTTTTCCTCAATATTTTTCGCCAATCGACCATTCTGCAGCAGCAATGTCTGGTCGGCAATCTGCCGACTCTGAGATAAATAATGGGTGGAAAAAATGATCGTCGTATGCCTGACGCTATTGGCGTGGGAGAGAATTTTCAGAATAATCTCCTGGTGTTCCCGGTCGACGTTGGCGGTCGGCTCGTCACAAAGCAGTACCTCAGGCTCCAGGGCCAGGGCTCGGGCCAGGGCCACCCGCTTTACCTCACCGCCGGAAAGACCATACACATCCCGATGGGCAAAATCGGACATGGTAACCCTCTCCAGAGCATGTTCAATTCTTTGCACCCGCTCCTTTTTGGCAACCTTACGCACCTTGAGTCCAAATTCGATGTTTCTCCAGACGCTGCCGGAAAAAAGTATCGGGCTCTGGTCTACCAGCACCACCTGCCGACGCAACCGGGTCAGTGACGAATGATCGTAGCTCACGGTCGCCGATTGAAAGCGTATCTCACCACTGCTGGGCTGATCGAGAAAGGCCAGCTGATTGAGCAGGGTCGTCTTGCCGGCTCCGTTGGGACCAATGAGCGCATAAATTTTCCGAGCCTCGAACAACAGGGAATCAATTTCAAGAACCGTTCGGGAGCCGAACAATCTCGCCACCTTATTCAGTTCATAGAGCATCGGATTTGAGGCGCCCCTGAAGGAAATGAAAGACCATATTGATGATAAAGGCAAAGGACATAAGCACCATGCCCAAGGCAACAGCCAGAACGAATTCCCCCTTGTCGTACTCCAGAGCCATGGCGGTGGTCATAGTCCGGGTGAAGCCTTTGGCGTTGCCACCCAGCATCATCGATATACCGACTTCGGCAATGACCCGACCGAAAGCGGCAATCAAGGCTGCCATGATACCGAATCGGGCTTCCAGAAAAACTATCCAGCCCATCTGATAATAGGTGGCACCGAGGGTCAGCGCGGTATTGCGGTAGCGTTGATCGATCCTGCTGATGGCAGCAATGGTAAGGGTGGTAATCAGCGGTATGATCAGAATAATCTGACCTATAATAATAGCCTTCTGGGTATAGAGCAGTTCGAGCGGCCCCAAGATACCCCGTCGCGAGATCAGCGAATAAACCACCAGACCGATTACCACGGTCGGTAGTGCCAGCAGCGTATTCAAACAGGTCATCACGAACCGTTTGCCACGGAAAGTGTTGAAGGCGATGAAGAAGCCGGCAGGAAGACCGAAGAGCGCTGCGAAAAGAGTCGAGAAGAAACTGACGTTGAGCGAGACACCGACGATTTCAAAGAGCTCGGGATCGAATGAGATCAGCAGTAGAAGCGCCGATTTAAGGCTGTCGACAAGTAAATCCAAACTAATACCAGATTAAAAAATGATCGGCCGCCGGAACGATCCCTCATTCCGGCAGCACAGGGAAATGCGATTACCGCATAGACAAGTTACTGAACTATTGCATCGGGGTAAAAAAGCTGCTTGTCGAGCAAACGATAGTCACCAATCAGTTTCTGTCCCCTCTCAGAGGTGAGCCACTTGGCGAAGGTTTCAGCCAGATCGTATTTCACATGGTCGAATTTCTGTGGATTGACCGGAATAATGCCGTACGGGTTTGCCAGCGCTGCGGATCCTTCGCTGACAATCGAAAGCTCGATCGGCGGGGTCTTGCCATATTTGTATTTGATATAGGTCCCGCGGTCGGTCATTGTGTAAGCGCCTTTTTCGTCGGCATAGGTCAACGTCTTGCCCATTCCCTGACCGATGGATCGATACCATTCGGCCGAATCTGCCGGTTCGGTAAATTTAATGGCTACTTTTTCACCTTTCTTTACTATTTCCTTCTTGCTGGTGACAACTTTCGCACCAGATTTTTCCCAGAGAAACTGTTCCTTGGTGTGGGTCCCCGAATCATCACCCCGCGAGACGAACTCAGCCTTGGCAGCGGCGATACTCTTCAGACCGGTATAAACGTCAGCGGTTTTGCTGACAGCTGCCGGATCGTCCTTGGGACCGATAACCACAAAATCGTTGTGCATCACTGCAAAGCGCTTGGTTCCGTACCCTTCGGCAACGAACTTCTCTTCCCGTGCCTTGGCATGCACGAAAATGATATCCACGTTACCGTCCATGCCGTCACGAATAGCCGCACCGGTGCCTTTGGCAATTACCTTAACTTTAATACCGGTATCGGCCTTGAACTCCGGCAGCAGGACATCCAGAAGCCCAGATGCCTGGGTGGAAGTGGTCGTTGACATCGTCAGCACCTTATCGGCTGCCTTCGAGAATCCAGCCAGAGCAATGACCAGAGATACAGACAACACCATGTTTTTTTTGAACATTCCCTCTCCTTGTCGATGAATTATATTTTTAGATTGTCGGGGTAGATCATCTTGCCGCAGACCGACAGATCGTACCCCACAAATTCTTTGGCAATTTCCTTGAATGACGGATCGTGCAGAAGATTGATAAAGCGCTGTACCGGCGGTTCAAAAAAACGGTCCCGGTTGATCAGCAGATCGAAACGCTCCCAGCGCAGGGGAATGAAATCAAGACCCAGCAGCTCCGCCACCGGTCTGATCGCCGGCGCCGCATCCGCCTGTCCCCCGAGTACAGCGAGCCCCGCTTCCAGATGTCTGCCTACCTCCAGATCATAGCCGGCGATATCATCAGCGCTGATCTCCGATCTGCTGATCTCATAATCAAGCAGCAGACGAGTTCCTGTATTCAGCGGTCTATTGACGATCCGCACCCCTTTTTGAGCCAGATCCGACACCGATTTAATGTTCTTCGGATTGCCGCTAGCGATGACGATACCCTGTTGACGTTTGCTGAAATTTATAAAAACCGGAGCCTGAGCCATTTCCTGCTCGGCAAAACGAAAGTTATACTCCTCGTTGTCATCCTGCAGCAGGTGACAGACACCGATATGGCAGCTGCGCTGCCTCAGGGCCCGTAAGCCACCCATGCTGCCGATGTTGGCAAAAAACACCACACTGTCCTGATTCTGACTGTTGTAGAGACCGATGGCCCGTTGAAACAGGAGGTCGTCGCTACCGGCAATAAATAACCTGCCACTGTCCAGCGAGGGATTTGCGGCAGCTGGCAGATTGACGATGGATAAATCAAGCCACTCCTCGACAAAATGCCTTGGAAACAGCCACTTCCCCGTGACCTTGGTGGCGGGCAACCCCTTGTCACTGACCAGCGCATACACCCCTTTTTCATTAACCTGGAGCAATTGGGCAACTTCTTTGGTATTCAAATATCGTTTCAATGAAGACATGATGAATTTCCCATTTCTTATCAATTTGCAGGGATACTTTCTGATACCTATGGCCTTATTTGTCAATATAACCTTACAGCCAGAAAATAATTAACCATAAATGACCCATACCAACTCGCCAGCCCTTTTCTTTTAGAACAGCGTCAACACCGCAATTATTCCGATCAGGCCGTGTAGTGCAGAAAAACCAACGGTTTCTCTTCATTTGAAATGAGTGTAGTATAGATTTACTGACAATCCTGGTAGGAGGAGAGAGCTGAAATGCAGACCGGAAAGGTCATACATGTTGTCGGCTGCCACGCTGAAGGTGAAGTAGGTGATGTCATTGTCGGTGGCGTCGCACCTCCTCCGGGAGAAACTGTCTGGGAACAATCCCGCTGGATTGCCAGGGATCAGCGCTTGCGCAACTTCCTCCTCAATGAACCCAGGGGCGGTGTTTTTCGCCATTTTAACCTTCTTGTACCGGCCAAAAATCCCCTGGCCCAGATGGGCTGGATTATCATGGAACCTGAAGACACTCCCCCGATGTCCGGCTCCAACTCGATCTGCGTGGTCACGGTGCTCCTGGAAACCGGCATATTACCGATGACCGAGCCTGTCACCTCACTTGTTCTGGAACCGCCCGGCGGTTTGATCGAGGTCATGGCACACTGTACAAACGGCAAGGTTACCAGTGTCTCGGTGAAAAACGTGGCTTCTTTCGTGGACAAGCGCGATCAGACGATCGAGGTTCCCGGTATTGGCACGCTGCTTGTCGACACGGCCTATGGCGGTGACAGTTTCGTCATCGTCGAAGCTTCGCAGCTCGGCTTTGACCTTTCCCCCGACGAAGCTCGGGAACTGGCTGAGACCGGCATACGAATCACCAACGCGGCCAACGAACAAATCGGCTTCTGTCATCCTGAAAATCCGGACTGGAGCCACCTCTCGTTCTGTCAGATCACCGCCCCGTTGAAAACTGAAGGCGGCAGCCTGATCGGTCGAAACACCGTTGCCATTCAGCCGGGCAAACTGGACCGCTGCCCCACCGGAACCGGCTGCTCCGCACGCATGGCCCTGCTCCATCAGCAAGGGAAATTAGCGGTTGGCGATCATTATATTGGTGAATCGATCATCGGCTCACGCTTTGACTGTAAACTAGACGGTGAGACTTCGGTAGGGACGAAGCCGGCAATTCATCCGCGAATCTCCGGCCAGGCCTGGATAACCGGAACCTACCAGTACTTTCTCGACCCCACCGACCCATGGCCCGAAGGTTATAAAGTAGCTGATACCTGGCCGATGTTTAACCGTTAACCCCTGCTTCCATTGCCGTGGTCATACCATGCTCATCATTGACGCTGATCGAATAAAGAAGCATCTGGACTGGCATGGGACCATCAACGCCCTCGAGCGTTTCTTTGGTGAATCCTGCAACGTTCCAAAGCGCCAACATCACACCATATCTCTAAGCAATCAGCCGAATGCAACGATGCTGGTGATGCCCGCCTGGATCGCTGGCAAGTACAGCGGGGTCAAGCTGGTCAACGTCTACCCAGGCAACGCCGACAAGGGGCTGCCGACAATTTTGGGAACCTATCTGCTGATGAATGGAGCGACAGGAGAGGTGATCGCTCAACTGGATGGTGCAGAGCTCACTGCCCGAAGAACCGTCTGCGCCTCGGCTCTGGCTTCGAAATATCTCAGCAGAGAAAACGCCTCCTGTCAGCTTATCGTCGGCAGCGGCAGATTGGCACGCTACCTTGGCTTTGCCCATGGTGCGGTACGCAGCTTGAAAAAGATTTTAATCTGGGCAAGAAACAGTGATAAAGCACTCGAAGTTGCTGATCTTTACCGCAAAGCCGGCTTTGACTGCGCTGTCACAGATGATCTTGAATCTGGCTGCTCCAGAGCTGATATCATCAGCTGTGCGACGATGTCCTCTGAGCCTCTTGTCTACGGCAAATGGCTGAGTCCTGGTACTCATATCGATCTGATTGGTGGCTTCAAACCCGAGATGAGAGAATCTGACGACCAGGTGGTGGCCAGATCGAAGCTATTCGTTGACACCAGAGTCGGCGCCCTGTCTGAAGCGGGAGACCTGCTTATCCCCATGGCAAATGGCCTGATCGGCCGAGACGATATTGCAGCAGAATTGAGTGAGTTGATTTCGGCACAGCACCCCGGCAGAACCAGTGATCACGAAATAACCCTGTTCAAATCGGTGGGAACCGCGGTTGAAGATCTGGCGGCTGCAGTGAAATGCTATGAAAGTGTTATCAGCAGTGGAAACTGATCAACCAACAAGAGGTATATGAGGCAACCTATGAAGGATATCGTTTTGGGCCTGGGAAAAAACGTCAGGACAGTGCTGCGTGCAAATTTGCGGTCAATACTGATCATTCACCTCGTTTTTGTCGCTCTTGGTTTTATCCTTTTCACACCGCTGCTCGGAGGTCTGGGGAGTCTGGTCCTGTCTCTCTCCTCACAAGAGGTTCTTGCCGACACCGACATTATTTTCTTCCTGCTCTCTCCTTTCGGGATGATCGCCCTGGTGCTGTTCGGTGCAATGTTGATTACCATCCTGATTTTCGAGCAGGCCGCCCTGATGGTCACCTATATCGCCGCAACCGAAGATCTTAATGAAGATCTCATCCAGATCCTCAGTTATACTGCAGCCAGGGCTTTGGTTATTTTTAAATTTTCCGTATTGCTGGTGGTGCGTCTGCTCATCATCACGCTACCGTTCCTCGCCGTTGGCGGATTGGTTGCCTGGCTGGCCCTTACCAAATACGACATCAACTACTATCTGGCCAACAAACCGCCCATCTTCTTTGCTGCTGCGACTCTGATCGCAGTGATTCTGCTGATAATGGCCTTTGTA
>JBPCUV010000112.1:0-2645 GCA_051010975.1 Desulfocapsaceae bacterium | reverse complement strand
TCGAGTTGGTAACTCTAGCCGATGCTTTGGTTATGTCAAAGACTGGGTGGAGAGAAAGATCAGACGACATCTGATGTATGCCAGAAAACGCCATGGCTTCGGCTGGAACAGATGGAGTAGGGCCTGGTTATATGAACACCTGGGGCTTTATAATGATTACAGGATTCGCTACCACCGGGCGTGAAAGTACGGCCAGAACGATAGGTCACATAACCCTTGAGATGAAATTAACAGTGAAAGCCTAGTGCGGGAAATCCGCACGCTGGGTTTGTCGAGGCGGAGGTTGGAAACGGGCTATTACAGAACCGCGCCAACCTCCGACCCTACCTGTGGGGGGAGCGCCGGGTAACCGGTGCTTCTACCCGGAACAAGTTGATGTCAGTGACTGAGCGATAAATCTAACATTGCCACAACGAAGATCATAATGTTGTCTCTAACCAAAAACAACAAACAAGCCACCAAGAGAACTCGCTATTCTGTGTTGAGTTCCTTCTAAACTGTCATAAATTGTTCTATTTGTGAGCCACTTTAAAATGTCTTATTATTTCCAGAGCACTCCTTCTCCGATTTCGCCAACACTGGCACAACCGGTATAGATCATGGCGACCTTCAGTTCGTTGCAAATTTGTTCCAAGGTCAACCGCACACCATCTGTACCCGCGCCAATCGCGCCAATGGCCAGCGGCCTGCCCACCAAGACCGCGTGAGCGCCGAGGGCCAGCATCTTGAGCACGTCCACACCGCTGCGTACGCCCCCGTCCGCCAGTACCACCAAGTCGCTGCGCACAGCCTGGGCGATCTGCGGCAAGACATCAGCGGTTCCGGGGGTGTGATCCAACACCCTCCCGCCGTGATTGGAGACTACAATAGCTGCAGCTCCAGCCTCGCGCGCAGCCAGTGCATCCTCCACGCTCATAATACCCTTCAGAATTAATGGCAATGCCGTGCTTTGCACCAACTCCTTCAGTTGCGCTACCGTCTTTGGCTCCACCGACTGGCCAGCCGCTCTCATTGGCAAGATACCGGCGGCGTCCAGGTCTATTCCCACAGCTGCACAACCCGCAACCTCGGCCTGACGGAGGTTGGCAACGATGCTGGCCTGGTCCCGTGGCTTTGTGATGGGAATGCCATGTCCCCCGTGGGCTTGGACGACCTGCAAACCGGTAGTATAGATCAGAGGATCGGGAGCGTCTCCCGTCATGGCCAGTGTTCCTGCCTCCTGGGCACCAGCGATAAAGGCTGTGGCTAATTCCTCTTCGCTGACGATCTCCCGAAAGTTCATCTTGGCGCCGGCCACCACCGCCCCCAGAATTGGCATTGAGAGCTTCTGGCCCAAGAGGGTCACCGACGTCTCCGGGGCGCTGGCGGCGTGGACCACGCGCATCTTGACACTTAAGGCGGCAAGGGCCTTGTAGTTGTTCATGAACGATAGGCCGCTACCGACGCCCCCAATACCGGGGAATTCACCGGCACAAGCTAGCCCGTTGCACTCGCGGCAGACGCGGCAAATGCCATTGAAGCGATTCTTGGCTTCTTTACGTACATCTTTGACGTTCATTTATTGACCTCCATTTACACACCCATGCACATTCTATGCTGTATTTCGGATGATATCCACGCCTCACCAACTATGCAATAGGTAATAAAAACAAACAAATTCATAGGGGGTGCCCAAAATAGGTTTCATGCCTATGTCGCATCCTGACTCGGGCAGAAAAGCATCAGTATTAGTTAATCAAAGGTTTCGATTCAGAAAATTTCAAATTAGTTGAGGTTACCAGTGCGGCATTTAAGGTGGGTTACGAAAATCCTTCTCGGTTCAGCTGTGAATACAGAGGCATTTAGTGCCATACCTTGGCGAGATATTCAGAAATTGCGTTAGGTTACTACGAACCAAGAAAAGGTTAATTGGAGATTACCATTACCATTATAAGGAAATTTACGGGCTGGTCTAATTGAGATGGTTCATGATAGGTTATTTTCATTGACCGACTACTGAACTTTACATTGCCAAATCGAAGGTCAACAAGTCTGCTAATCCCTGTTAATTAAGATTGGCGAACAACTCTTCCGTGAAGATCGGGTGGAAATCATCATTACCAACCTCTTCATGCCTGAAAAAGAAGGACTTGAAATCATTACGGAACTGAAACAGGAATTCCCGACGCTGAAGATTATCGCCATGTCCGGCGGCGGCAGAAAAGGAAATTTCAACTTTCTTGAGATGGCTGAAGTTTTGGGAGCCGATCGGGCATTCAGCAAACCTTTCGAACGGCAGGAAATGCTGGAAGCGATCCAAGTATTGCTTACCTGAATTTGCCCACAATGAGAAAGTCGGTCGTATGTCCGATGGAAGAATTTTTCCGCACCTCCTCAAAAAAATATTGACAATTGCAACCGATTGCAATTTTCAATCATACTCAACAAGCAGTCATTATAACATAACACTCGGCTAAGAACTCAGGAGGTGTGATGGAAAGAACAACAACAGAACAGGCAATTCCTAGCACAAAGCCGCCTCACACGATACGCTTTATTACATACGGCGCATTTTTCGCATTTTTTCTTTTCGGTTTCATCGATAACATCAAGGGACCGACGCTTCCGGCCCTGTTGAGCGATCTGAACTTCAGCTACGCCCAGGG
>JBPCUV010000111.1:0-3277 GCA_051010975.1 Desulfocapsaceae bacterium | reverse complement strand
AGCCCCACGTGTTTGAGTCCCCGTAACAGAGTATTCTATACATTTCAGCCTTCCCCTCTTCTGTGAATTTTATCCGAAAGATGCCTGCCTCTATGCTTAACAGTAATTGTGAATGAGCTCAATAACCGGCCTCAGCGATCCGAACAGTAGTAGAGATTTAACCAGGAGGACGGTTTCCGGATAGTTTAACGAAATGAGACGGTGACATCGTCATTTGTAAATCAGCATGGTTTATCTCCCGAGTCGTTGGCCAACCTGAGCACTTGGTAAATTCATTCTATCTCAGTAAGCAGCTGGATTTTTACCATATTTTTCAACTAATCACCTCTACGCACAGTATTTCTATATCGCTAAATTGTCATTGTTTCTGGAATTAGTCGGACTTATATTATTGATTAAAGGAACCAACCCTGAGGCCATGGATGAAGACCTTTCTGTACGTGGCTCAGATAACCTTTCCCAAAGGAGGTTATTATGGGTAGACATGAGTCCTTGATGGTTCTCTGGCAATATATGGAGTTGTCCGAGAAAAAGAGGCTAATGCATGAATTTGCCAAGACACATGGTGATCATTTTTCCCGATACGAGTTCTTTGAGTTCTTGGCAGACAGATATGATGATAGCCAGGTTGAATTTGAATCTTCTGTTGATAAGCCGGAAAAAGAAGAAGCTGCCTGAACTGTGTTCAGAGATGTTCTGGCCGACCGAAACAAACGAAGCTCAAGCTGGTGCATTTCCACCGTTGAGATTTTCCTGAATAAATTGTGACCAGATTTCCCAGGATGCTCTCAGCGTCATAGATTCGCTTTATCAATAGGCAGATAGTTTCTCAGGGGTTCTATATCGATGAGATCCCCATATTTGTGTTCAATTGAAGCAAGCGCATCACGGCGTCTGCTGAAAATATGATCCTCGCCTAATTTGTCATAGAATCCGGTTCGTTTCAGAACCTCAACTACCTTGAATTTCGGGCGCGTGAGATAGAATTCAATGCCCGCTTCTTTAAACCACTCGGAGATATGGGTGAGCATTTCCTCACCGGTCGTGTCGATCTGATCAACCGCTTCAATGTCAAGAATTACGACCTTCAATTCGGATTTATCAGCTACCGCGTTGACCAGTCGTTTTTCCAGGTAACCGGCATTGACAAAATATAAATCGCCGTCGTAACGGTATAAGGCCAGATTCTCACTGGTGTGCATACCAAACAGATGTGCATCCCGGTAGGTGCCGTCCTTATGCCTGGATACTTCGGCCAGATGCGGGCGCATTGTGCGGTAGATGTAGAAAGCCAGGGATATTGCTATGCCGATATAGACGCCTTTTTCGAGGTGTGGAGCAAAGTAAATTGTGGTGTTGAAGACGATAAAGGCAACGAGACAATCATGACGATTAACTTTCCAGGAGTGTATCAGAGGGGCTATCTGTATCAGACTTGCCACCGCGACAATGATCACTGCCGCCAGGGTCGCGATCGGCAAATGGTACATAAGGGGGGTAAGGAATAACAGAGTAATACCCACGATGACGCCAGAGACGACCGCAGCAAAACCCGTTTTCGCACCTGCATCAAAAGCAATTGCGGTACGAGAGAATGATCCTGACACCGGGTAGCCCTGCATCACCCCTGCCACCAGATTCGCCAGACCTTTGCCCACCATCTCCTGATCCGCAGAAAGACGCTGGCGAGTTTTCGAGGCAACGGCCTTGGCGACCGAAAATGCTTCCACAAAGCTCAAGAAGGCGATCATTCCGGCCGGTAACATCAGATCCTTGATATGAGTGGAGTCATATTCCGGCCAGGCAAACGCCGGTAATCCAGCTGGAACGTCACCGACAATCGCCCCTCCTCTCCCCGCATATCCGGTTAACCAGGAGATAATGGTGGTGATGAGTACGGTTAAGAGAATTCCCGGCAGCTTCGGCGTGAACCTTTTGAACAAGACGAGCAGTACGAGCGCCAGGATCCCCATGAGCAGGGTTAGTGCATGTGTGTTCTCCGGTATGGCGACGGCCAGGTTCCAGAGAGTGTCATGCAGATAATGACCTGTCTCGACATCGATACCAAAAATCTTGCCTATCTGCATACTGGCAATGACCAGGGCGGCTGCATTGGTAAAGCCGATGACGACCGAATGCGATAGAAAATCAACCATGATGCCCAGTCGGAGAAACCCCAGAATCAGTTGAATTCCGCCAGCTAACAGAGCCAGGAGGGCGGCATACATAACTGTCTGTTCTGTGGTTAATCCCAAAGGGGCCAGTGCAGCAGCAGTCATCAGGGAAATGACTGCAACCGGGCCGTTTTGCAACTGCTTTGATGATCCGAAAATGGCGGCTACAATCGGCACCATAAATGAGGCGTAGAGGCCATAGTGAGGAGGCAATCCAGCCAATTGCGCGTAGGCCATTGCCTGAGGAATGAGCACCAGGGCAACAGTCGTACCGGCAATAATATCCGCTTTGACCGTTGCAGGATTTTTTAGCTCACCGATCCAGTCCAGAAAGGGAATAAAACGAAGTTTGGCCTCATTCAACGTTTCAGATAGAATTTTTTTCACATCAAGACCGTACAATTATCTATTATTACTGAGCCTTTTGCAAAACTAAGATTTTCGTTCAAAATCAAGGCATGCGAGAAATTTTA
Organism: Desulfocapsaceae bacterium; assembly: GCA_051010975.1. Classification (GTDB taxonomy): domain Bacteria; phylum Desulfobacterota; class Desulfobulbia; order Desulfobulbales; family Desulfocapsaceae; genus JABDQA01. The sequence continues at coordinate 630 of JBPCUV010000111.1, read as the reverse complement.
CCACAGGCATATAATTGATATCCCGAGGATAAAATTTTGACCATAACGCAGAGTTTGGGCGAAAAGATCGTTTTGCAAATGGCTCTACTGTTAATTTATATTTTTTCCGACGTGCATCAAGAACTCTTCCTACATACTATAGGACAGAGTTCCCAACTTGTTGAGGCTTGGTATGAAGATGAATGGAGGCTCTGCCATTCACCCGGCTAAACCAACGAGCTGTGAACATTCAAAATCACGCGAAAGATTTCTTTTTGCTCGATAAGTAGTAATGCCATAGCAAACGAGCGGAAACCGAACGCCAGGGAGTCCAGGCCCCACTTATTTGCTCCATTTCATCACTATCAGGTCTATGCCTGAGCTGTTTGAGCTTCTGATAGGAAGCGGCAAGTGCTATATCACCACGGGGCCATACGTCGGGGCGCTGCATTACCATGAGCAGGTAGATATTTGCCGTCCATACTCCTATACCTTTAATGGCTGTAAGCGAGGAGCGCACTTCTTCATCTGTAAAGCTGTGCATATTGGCTAGATCCAATTCACCCTTATTCAGAGCCGAGGCAAGATTTCTGGCGTAGGAAGTTTTTTGCCGGCTGAAGCCAATCGCTTTGAGTCGAGAATCGCTGAGTG
>JBPCUV010000110.1:0-2715 GCA_051010975.1 Desulfocapsaceae bacterium | reverse complement strand
AATCTATTCAGTGATTGATCCGTATTGTCATAGTCAAGACACTAGAGCAGAAATAAATATGTCTTAAAATTGCACCTTAACCGAGCTAGTGGGCGAACAAGAACACCCCTCGAATAGATGAAGCGATCTGATTCGGTCTGATTATCTGGGCAACCCTCATCACTCAACTTGACGCGGTCTTCTTCGCTTTCCCATTTATCATCACCCTAACCCACAGTAAAGCTGAGTTTCCCAAACACGATATTAGTGTATTTCTGGGCGATAGTGCAATGATTTTCTGCCTATCAATATATTGCCACCCTTGCAAGCAGTGGCGTGATCGTGCGCCATGATGTTAGGAAAAAGAACAAAGTTATCGCACTTAAATTAATTATATCAGGGTATTAAATGCTTATCTCTTTTGGCCGGTGTTCCATTATGTGTGTATAATTTTCGGCAAAGAACAAATGTCACAATTGTACCATGCAGATATAGTGCATTTTTATGCGCTTGCGTTTGCTCAGCAAGCCAATTATTATATTGACACTAACCAACGGTGAATTTCTAAATTCTGATACACTTTCTGGGCCAGCTCCTTCTTGATATGCAAAGAAACAAGGGATTAAAGAACACTCAACCGGCAGCGAAAAATCCTCAAAGAACCGCCCCTCTGTATCAGAAAGTTGCCGATCATATCCGTAGGTGCATTACTCATGGCACGCTCGGAAATCAGGTAAATCTCACGGAATCCAATTTAAGCAGGATATTGAATATAAGCCGTACACCTGCACGAAAGGCTCTCACGCTGCTCGAACAGGAAAAACTCATTCATAAAAGAAGTGCACGAGGATATGTGGTTGGCAGCAGGTTAGAGGGTTCATTGCTGAAATTGACACCTGAAATGGTCCAACTATCGTCCGAAGAGGCCTTTCTTCACCCTGTAAAGGAGTGGCAAGACGTTTACGAAAAAATAGAGAGTGAGATTGTCAGGCAGTCGATCCTCTCCAGGCACCGCCTAAACGCTCATTTGCTGGCCAATTACTATGGATGTAATCGCAGTATGATTCAGGAGGTACTCCATAAACTAGAAGTTAGCGGCTTGGTGCAGAGGCATTATCAATCGAAATGGACCATCGTTCCTCTCGATGATAAACGGCTTAATGCCATATTCGACGTACGATGCTGGCTCGAACCAAATTTACTGGCCCAGGCAATACCGGAAATCCCTAAAGAAGTGCTGCACAAAGTAATTGCTCGTCACACAGAGGCTCTCTCAAGATTCCCCTATACAGATGGTGCGGAACTCAATCAGCTTGAGCTTGACATGCACGATGGACTGTTGCAATACGCCGATAACAGCGTTGCTATGGTTGCTCTGCAATCAGCCAAGGCAGGGCTCATCTCGAGCAAACATATCGTTGCCTCAAGAGAAGTACCGCTTGACGATGATGATCCATTTATCGAGGAACACATTGATATCCTCGAAGCAGTGGATCGCCGCAACAAGGATGAAAGTAGGCTGCGGCTTCAAGCTCATTTAATCAAAGCACGACAGAAGGTGATAGATCGTCTTAGAAAGTTCCGTGAGGTTGCTCAGGAACATCCAGCTGAATTCATGAAACCGTGGGTAAATAAATAAATTGCCTAATTGGAGAAATCACAAGCATCTGGCGTCAGGGAAGCCGTTGTTTTTCCATCGTTATACATCGAGGATAAACTTATGAAAGGTTTAGTCTACCATGGTGATGAAGTTCTTAAATGGGAAGAAGTTCAAGACGTCGCACCAGACGACAATGAAGTGAAAATCAAAGTGAAGGCCGCAGGAATTTGCGGCTCGGATGTTCATGGTTACCAGGGAACAACCGGACGCCGTATTCCCCCGATGATTATGGGGCATGAATTTTCAGGGGTCATCAGCGAAGTTGGAAATGGTGTTGAAAACCTGAAAGTTGGTGACAGGGTAACATCCTATCCGATGGATTTCTGTGGTGATTGCCCGATGTGCCATAAGGGGAAAATACAATTCTGCCCAAACAAAAGATTTTTTGGCGTACTCACGACAAATGGCGCTTTTGCTGAATACCTGTGTGTACCGTCCAAGCTCTGCTACAAGTTGCAGAACAATGTTTCCTATAGTGCCGGCAGTACTGTGGAGCCACTGGCGGTCGCTTTCAGGGGCGTTGATCATGGTGGTGATCTAGAAGGAAAAAATGTTCTCATAGTCGGATCTGGAACAATCGGCCTGATGTTGGTTGCCTGTGCGAAAATTAAAAACCCGGCAAAAATAATTGTCTCTGACCTGAGCAACAGTCGTCTTGATGTGGCAAAAATGGTGGGTGCTGATGTTGTCGTGAACCCTACGGAAGTAGATCTTGCTTCTGTGATTTCGACCGAAACCCAAAACCACGGCATAGATGTATCATTTGAGGCAGTTGGTATTACACCTGCATGTGTCCAATCACTTGAGCACCTGCGAATTGGCGGCACATCGGTGTGGCTCGGCCAGGGTAAGAAAATTGTTGAAATCGGTATGCTGGACATCGTAACGAGAGAACTTCAGGTCATCGGGAGTTTCACCTATGGTTTGAAAGAGTTCGAGGCTGCTGTCAATCTGCTTAACAGTGGCAAGATCAATGTGACGCCTATCATTTCGAAAGAGGTGCCGATGAGTCAGGGTGCCCAATGGTTCGAAAAACTCAAGCAACCGGAAGAACTGGTAAAAGTAGTATTAACCGA